>NZ_LZPJ01000110.1:0-64519 GCF_001729365.1 Acinetobacter sp. YK3 | reverse complement strand
TCAATATATTAAATTAAAAGCTAAAATTTATATTTTCTAAAAATTGAATGCTTTCATTTCAGGTATACTTATTTGTTACAGGATTAAAAACAAATTTAAAAAACTTGTAATTTTATTTGTTCGGATTACTGGACTGACACTTTCAACCAATTGCTGCACATGTTAATCTGAAGTTATGTTCGGATTTTAATAATAATACTTTATGGCTACACGTAAACCACGTCAGTCGCGTTCGAAAGTGACCGTAGACACCATTATTGAAGCAGGTTTTATTGCAGTTGCAACCAACGGTACCAGCGGCACCACCACACGGCATATTGCTGATATTGCAGGTGTAAGTGTCGGTTCGCTGTATGAATACTTCAAGAATAAAGAAGAAATCTATGACGCGATGGCAAAAACCTTTGTTAAAGAAGTTTTGGATATGGTGAAAGAGCTCACGCCCATCATTATTGAGCAAGAGCTGGAACCATTATTCGAAATGATTTTCTATACCTTTAGAGACTTGCTGACGCGTGATGATGATCGTTATCTGATTTGCCTTCGCTATGCGACTGAACTCAAGTACGAAAAATATATTGGTCAGATCGAAATGGCATTGATGGAAGTATTGATGAAATATATGATTCGCCATCCTCGCTATTTGAAAGTGAATAATCTTAGTGTGACTGCTTATATCAGCATTAATAGTAGTATCTTTAATGTCGCACGGCACTTGATCTTGCCCAATCCACAAATCAGCTTTGATGAAATGGTCAAAGGTCTAAGTACCATGATTATTAGTTATATCGAAGCAGAATTGGCAAAAGCTGGAAATTAAAAGCCAGCTTTCACTGGCTCAATTTCATTTTAGAATGGTCTTGCACCTGCCAAACTAACACGTTTCAGTAAACGACGTTGCTCGGCAGGAAAAGCGGTCCGCGAATGCAAGGTCAACTGATTATCCCAATAAACAATATCTCCAATTTCCCACTGATGTTCATAACGATATTGAGGTTGCACAATGTGCGCTCTTAAGCGTTCAATCAATGCAGAACCCTTTTTGTCGTCATACCCGACAACTTCCACTTCGGTTTGTGCATCAAGATAGATACCACGGCGACCACTCTCAGAATGCGTACGGACCAATGGATGGGGAAATGCAGCGCCTAATACAGGTTGATCAGAGAAGCGATATTTGGGAATCGGGCTTTTATCCTTTAATCGCAAGAATGGATTATAAGTAATCAGTTGCAGCCCTTCGATTTCGTCTTTGGTTTCCTGATCAAGGTCTTCATACGCCTGAACAGTGTTATACCAACTGGTTGCGCCCCCATCTTTTGGAAGTTCAATTGCGTAAAGTAAAGATCCACTAGAAGGCTGTGGGGTCCAGTGATGATCACTATGCGGGGTGAGTTCCCCATGACCAGTATAATCCCCCTCTCCAACCGCATTGGATACGGGCACGATATCGGGTGGTGCATTGGTATCATTCCGCGTTGCCAATACCGGAATATCTGTTGGTGGGCGGAAAATCCCGCCAAAATAACTGGCAAAAGCGAGTAAGTCATTGTCTTTTAGATCTTGTGCCTTGAAAACCAGAATTAAATGTTCATGCAATGCCTTTTTCAGCTTGAGGATCACTTCCCCGCTTTGAGGTTTACTGGCATCTAGCCCAGTCACAACTGCACCCAATGCACCTTCGATAGGTGTAATCTGTACAGTATCTAAACGATTTTTCTTATATTCATGCCAACGTGGAGCACTTTCAATTGCGGCTGAAAGTTGTGTGAGTACTGTCATTTTCTTTCCTATAGATCATTCATTATATTTTTTAACGTTGAATTTTATTCACAATTCCTCAATCACAAAAATGAGTGATCTCATTAAATATATGCAAACGATTTAATATAAGAACCAATATTTTTATATTAATTTATTTGTTTTTATGATTATAAAATCAGCGTGCTTGGATTTGTCCAGCTTCGCTCTGTTTAAACAGCAAAAATGGTGTCATCTATACAGAAGACGATGTTGCAGGCAGCTTAATAGTAAACACACTATTATTGGCAGGATTGCTGTATTCAATCGCCCCTTTATGAGCGACGACAATCGCGTGCACAACTGCCAAACCCAACCCTGTTCCGCCGAATTCTTTATTACGGGACTGTTCAAGTCTGAAAAAAGGATCAAATAAATCTTGCTGATATTCAGAAGCAATACCAGGTCCTTGATCAGCAATTTGAATAATCCAATGATCTACAACTAATTTTGAAGAAATGCTCAGTTTTCCAGCATTGGCATAACGAATGGCATTATCAATCAATGCCATAAGAACTTGCTCAATACGGCGCTGGTCACAATTTACTGGGGTCGTTGAAATCTCAAGTACAGGCTCTAATCCTGCTTGCTGTAAACGATGTTCAAACAGTTTCAATACGTTGTCTGCAAGGACTTTTAGATCAACAGCTTCATAATGTAACCTGAGTTGTTGATTCTCAACCAGACTTAAAGTCCGCAAATCCTCCACCAGATGTGATAATCCTTCCACTTGACCTAACAAACTTTCAAATAAAGCTTCATCAGGCTTAAACACACCATCGAGAACACCTTGTAAACGTCCTTGCAAAATGGTGATAGGAGTTCTTAATTCATGGGCGATTGCGGCATTCCAGACCTGAGCATTTTCGACTGAACTTTCTAATTTTTTCGCCATATTATTAAAATTATGCATGAGTTCAGAAATTTCAGCGGAATGAATCTGGCTATCCTCTGCTCTGGCTGAAAGATCTCCCTGACTAATTTTTTGTGCAGCTTCCGCCAGATAATTAATCGGTTTAATAAAACGCTGAGCAAGAAACATCCCAATGATTAAAGAAATCACCGCGCCACAAAAAATTACGGTTCCCAACCAGATCCAGTCAACAAAATGGAATTCAGTCCAGTCGTCTTGTAATGAACTTAAAGTCAGCCAGCCCGCATCAATCGCGTAGTTATAGATGAAATAGCCCAGAAAAATAGAAAATAACGTCACACTCAAGTTCACAATACTTAAAGCGATAAAGAGCTGTTTACTAATGCCTGACTTATTTTTCATGTTATTTCTCAAACGACTTGTACGAATATTTGAAACTAAAAATTAAAAGGTTTGGGGATGATCAAAACGATAACCCACACCACGAACATTAATTAAGACCTGTTCTAGTCCCTGCTCCTCGAGTTTTTTTCTTAATTTACTGACATGACTATCCACAGTACGTTCCAAAGCATCGCTATCGGGTAAGCAGTAACTCATCAGCTCACTTCGGGTAAATACTTTATGCGGGTGCTCCAGCATCAGAATCAGGATTTTATATTCGGTCAAAGTTAAATTCAGTAAGGTTTTCCGATCTTGCTGATGAACATAAACACTGTGAATGGCCGTGTGAATCTCAATATTTTTATATAGCAGATTTTTATTTTGCGCTTGCTGATTTTGTTGTGCTCTTCTCAAAACAGCCTGCACCCGTGCAACCACTTCATTGGGATTGAAAGGCTTAACCACAAAGTCATCCGCACCAATTCTTAATGCCATGACCTTATCAATTTCCTGATCCAGTGCAGTCAGCATAATCACGGGAGTTTGGGCTTTTTGGCGGATTTTGCTCAGTACTTCCCAGCCATTTAATTCAGGTAATTTAATATCCAGCAGGATCAGGTCAATCGGTTGAGCAGCATGAATTTCAATTGCTTGTTTACCATTCATGGCTCGAAGCACCTGCATGCCTTCACGTTTTAAGTAGTGCTCAATAATATCACCAATATCGTACTCATCTTCTACGACGAGAATCTGCTTATCACGGCAATCAAAAGAAAATGAGGCTTCAAACATGAATCAATCATCGAATAACTACGGTCATTTTGCATGATACGCTGATTTATCTGTCGATCTCCACACTTTTTCCACACTTCCCCGATGTTGGTTACACAAAACAGAAAAATAATGTCAGCATCAAAAACTCCCAAGGTCGGACAGAATGCAAAAGCGTTTATTACTTCCATTATTTTTATCCATCGGGCTTGTGCTACAAGGCTGTGGTTCTGACGAGGCAAAACCTGCTGAAACACCGCTTGCCAAAGTGAGCGTGTTAAGTCTTCACCCCCAAGCAGTCAACTTTAGCGAGAACTTGCCCGCCCGTGTACAGGCCTTCCGTACTGCCGAAATCCGTCCTCAGGTCGGTGGTATTATTGAAAAAGTGCTCTTTAAACAAGGCAGTGAAGTTAAGGCAGGCCAAGCACTTTATAGAATTAATGCAGAAACTTTTCAGGCCGATGTGAATAGCAACAAAGCTTCACTCAATAAGGCTGAAGCTGAAGTGGCACGCTTAAAAGTTCAGTTAGAACGGTATGAACAATTACTGCCAAGCAATGCAATCAGTAAGCAGGAAGTCAGTAATGCTCAAGCTGAATATCGTCAGGCCTTAGCCGATGTTGCCCAGATGAAAGCGCTACTCACCCGTCAAAACCTGAACTTACAATATGCCACCGTGCGTGCCCCGATTTCAGGTCGTATTGGACAGTCATTTGTGACCGAAGGTGCTTTGGTCAGCCAAGGTGATGCCAATACCATGGCAACCGTACAGCAAATTGACAAGGTATATGTCGATGTAAAACAGTCGATTGGTGAATACGAACGTTTACAAGCCGCGCTACAAAGTGGTGAGCTGTCTGCCAATAATGAAAAAACAGTACGTATTTCGAATAGTCATGGTCAAGCCTATAACGTCACCGCCAAAATGCTCTTTGAAGACATCAATGTTGATCCAGAAACTGGCGATGTCACCATTCGTATTGAAGTAAATAACCCTGAAAGAAAATTACTTCCAGGGATGTATGTGCGTGTCAATATTGATCGTGCTTCGATTCCTCAAGCCTTATTGATTCCAGCACAAGCGGTACAACGCAACATCAATGGCGATCCACAAGTCTATGTGATCAATGCCAAAGGTGCGGCTGAGATTCGCCCAATTGAGTTGGGCCAGCAGTATGATCAATTCTATATTGCCAATAAAGGCCTGAAAACAGGCGATAAAGTGGTTGTAGAAGGTATTGACCGTATTCAGCCCAATCAAAAACTTGAAATCAGCAACTGGAAAATTCCTGCAACACAAGGAGCCCAATGATGATGTCACAATTCTTCATTCGCCGCCCTGTGTTTGCATGGGTGATTGCGATTTTCATTATTTTATTTGGGGTCCTTAGTATTCCCAAATTACCGATTGCCCGCTTTCCAAGTGTGGCACCGCCTCAAGTCAACATTACTGCGGTATATCCGGGTGCAACTCCTAAAACGATCAATGACAGCGTTGTAACTTTGATCGAACGGGAATTATCTGGGGTTAAAAACCTACTTTACTACAGCGCGACCACGGATACCTCTGGTACCGCTCAGATTTCTGCGACCTTTAAACCAGGTACAGATGTTGAAATGGCGCAGGTCGATGTACAAAACAAGATCAAGGCTGTTGAAGCACGTTTACCTCAAGTGGTTCGCCAACAAGGCTTACAAGTTGAGGCTTCTTCATCAGGCTTCCTGATGCTGGTTGGGATTAACTCACCGAATGGACAATATTCCGAAGTTGACGTGAGTGATTATCTGGTCCGTAACGTGGTCGAAGAACTGAAACGTGTTGAAGGCGTAGGTAAAGTTCAATCCTTCGGTGCTGAAAAAGCCATGCGTATCTGGGTTGACCCAAACAAACTGGTGTCTTACGGTCTATCGATTAGTGATGTCAACAATGCCATCCGTGAAAACAACGTCGAGATTGCACCTGGTCGACTGGGTGATCTGCCTGCTGCCAAAGGGCAATTGATTACAATTCCTTTATCTGCCGAAGGCCAATTGGGCGATGTTGAACAATTCAAAAATATCAGTCTCAAAAGTAAGACCAGCGGTAGTGTCATTAAACTGTCTGACGTTGCTAATGTGGAGATGGGTTCACAAGCCTATAACTTTGCAATTTTAGAAAATGGTAAACCTGCAACGGCTGCTGCGATTCAGCTCAGTCCGGGTGCCAATGCAGTAAAAACGGCTGAAGGTGTCAGAGAAAAAATTGAAGAATTAAAACTCAATTTACCAGAAGGCATGCAATTCAGTATTCCTTACGACACAGCCCCTTTCGTTAAAATTTCAATTGAAAAAGTAATTCATACCTTACTTGAAGCCATGGTTCTGGTTTTCATTGTCATGTATTTATTCTTGCACAATGTCCGCTATACCTTAATTCCCGCCATTGTTGCACCGATTGCGCTGTTGGGTACTTTTGCAGTCATGCTCATGGCAGGCTTCTCGATTAACGTACTGACCATGTTTGGTATGGTGCTGGCCATCGGGATTATCGTCGACGATGCAATTGTGGTGGTGGAAAACGTCGAACGGATTATGGCAACTGAAGGTCTGCCACCGAAAGAAGCGACATCCAAAGCCATGAAGGAAATCACCAGCCCGATTATTGGTATTACCTTGGTCTTGGCAGCGGTATTCTTACCGATGGCATTTGCCAGTGGTTCTGTCGGCATTATCTATCAACAATTTACCTTAACCATGTCAGTGTCGATTCTGTTCTCTGCATTATTAGCATTGATCCTGACCCCTGCGTTATGTGCCACTATCCTTAAACCGATTGATGGACATCATCAAAAGAAAGGTTTCTTTGCATGGTTTGACCGTAGCTTCGATAAAGTTACTAAAAAGTATGAATTGATCCTGCTGAAAGTGATCAAGCATAGCGTTCCAATGATGGCGATTTTTGTGGTCATTACAGGTCTTACTTTTGCAGGCATGAAATACTGGCCAACCGCCTTTATGCCAGAAGAAGACCAAGGCTGGTTTCTGACTTCGTTCCAATTGCCTTCTGACGCCACTGCTGAAAGAACGAGAAGCGTTGTGAATGAGTTTGAAAACAGTTTAAAAGACAATCCGAATGTCAAAAGTAACACCACCATTATGGGCTGGGGCTTCAGTGGTGCGGGTCAAAACGTGGGTATTGCGTTTACTACGCTCAAAGATTTTAAAGAGCGTACCTCAAGTGCCAGCGAAATGACCAACGGCGTCAATGAAACAATGGCTCATAGCAAAGAAGGTGCAACCATGGCGGTGCTTCCACCTGCCATTGATGAACTTGGGACATTTGCTGGTTTCAGCTTACGCTTACAAGACCGTGCGAATCTGGGTATGCCTGCGCTATTAGCTGCACAAGACCAGTTAATGGAAATGGCAGCCAAGAATAAAAAGTTCTATATGGTTTGGAATGAAGGCTTACCGCAAGGTGACAATATTTCTTTAAAAATTGACCGTGCAAAATTGAATGTTCTTGGTGTGAAGTTCGCAGATGTTTCTGACATCATTTCAACGTCAATGGGCTCGATGTATATCAATGACTTCCCAAATCAGGGACGTATGCAACAAGTCATTGTTCAGGTCGATGCCAAGTCACGAATGCAATTAAAAGATATTTTGAATCTGAAAGTGATGGGTTCAAATGGGCAATTGGTCTCTTTATCAGAAGTGGTTACACCGCAATGGAATAAAGCACCACAGCAATATAACCGCTATAACGGTCGCCCATCGTTAAGTATTGCAGGTATCCCAAACTTTGATACGTCATCAGGCGATGCCATGCGTGAAATGGAGAACCTGATTGCCAAATTGCCAAAAGGCATCGGCTATGAATGGACGGGTATTTCTTTGCAAGAAAAGCAATCTGAATCGCAGATGGCGTTCTTACTTGCCCTTTCCATGCTGGTGGTATTCCTTGTTCTAGCTGCACTTTATGAAAGTTGGGCAATTCCGCTTTCAGTGATGCTGGTCGTGCCTTTGGGTATCTTTGGTGCCATCGTTGCGATTATGTCTCGAGGCTTGATGAATGATGTGTTCTTTAAGATTGGCCTGATTACCATTATTGGTTTATCCGCCAAGAACGCGATCCTGATTGTCGAATTTGCCAAGATGCTGAAAGAAGAAGGTATGAGTTTAGTCGAGGCCACCGTTGCCGCAGCTAAACTTCGTTTACGTCCAATTTTGATGACTTCGCTGGCCTTTACCTGTGGTGTGATTCCACTGGTGATCGCTTCTGGTGCCAGTTCAGAAACACAGCATGCCTTAGGTACAGGTGTATTTGGCGGCATGATTTCAGCGACGATTCTGGCAATCTTCTTTGTACCAGTGTTCTTCATTTTCATTCTGGGTGCAGTTGAAAAGCTGTTTTCTTCGAAGCAAAAAAATCCATCTTAAATGACATTTCGCAGAGGGAATCAACGGATTTCCTCTGCCTCCTCCTCTGCATTTATTCTTATCTTATTTGGAGAAGACCATGTCTAAAGCGACTGTCTTATCTCGTGGCTTGCTTGTCTCTACACTCTCAATTGCCTTGACGGCGTGTATGAATATGCAGGCACCAAAACCTGTGATTCAATCGGATATTCCACAAAATTTTTCTCAAACCACAGCTGGAAATTCGATTGCCAATCAAGGTTATCAACAATTTTTTTCTGACCCGCGCTTATTACAAGTGATTGAAATCAGTTTAAATCACAACCGTGATTTACGTACTGCAACACTGAATATTCAACGTGCACAGCAACAATATCAAATCAGCAAAAATGACCAGTTACCAACCATTGGCGCGACTGGCAGCGCTGTAAGACAGGTTAACTCTACTGTAAATCCGAATAATCCTTATTCCACCTTTCAAGTCGGCCTTGGCGTAACTGCTTATGAGTTAGACTTTTGGGGCCGTGTACAAAGTTTAAAAGATGCGGCGCTGAGTAATTACCTTGCCACCCAAAGTGCCAGAGATGCCACTCAAATTAGTCTGGTGAGTCAGGTCAGCCAAGCATGGTTAAATTATGCCTATGCAAAGGCCAATTTAAATCTGGCTGAGCAAACGTTAAAAGCACAGCTCGATTCATTTAACCTCAACAAGAAACGTTTTGATGTCGGGATTGATAGTGAAGTTCCATTACGACAGGCACAAATATCAGTTGAAACAGCCCGAAATGATGTCGCAACCTATAAAACTCAAGTGTCACAAGCACAAAACCTACTGGATCTGTTGGCTGGTCAAGCGATTCCTCAAAATCTCCTGCCGAATCAAGCTGTGAAAAATATCAGTGCTGAACGCAGCTTTGCAACGGGCTTAAGCAGTGATTTACTCAATAACCGTCCAGATCTAAAAGCTGCTGAATATCAATTACTTGCTGCTGGAGCAAATATTGGTGCAGCGAAAGCACGCATGTTCCCGACCATCAGTCTGACAGGTTCAGCGGGATATGCATCGACAGATCTCAAAGATTTATTTAAGTCAGGAGGTTTCTCTTGGTCAGTTGGGCCAAGTATTGATCTTCCAATTTTTGATTGGGGAACGCGTAAAGCCAATATTAAAATTTCTGAAACAGAGCAAAAAATTGCTATTGCAGATTATGAAAAAGCCATTCAATCCGCTTTTCGTGAAGTCAATGATGCGCTGGCTGCCCGTGCCCATATTGAGGATCGTTTGAGTGCACAACGCCGTTTGGTTGCTGCAACCGATACCACCTATAAATTATCTACGGCCCGTTTTAGAGCAGGCATTGACAGTTATTTGACGGTGCTGGATGCACAACGTTCTGCCTATGCGGCTCAACAAGGTCTACTGCTGCTGGAACAAACCAAATTAAATAATCAGATCGAACTCTATAAAGCTTTAGGTGGCGGCTTATCTCAGGCTTCGTAAACGCTTAAGTCGATTATTTGGGCTGATTTTTAAAGATTCAGCCCTTATAGTATTTGAGTTTAAATAAGAAAATAACCATTCATCTATGTTTACACTTTCGATTACGCCTAGATTCTATGAAACCGATGCTTTTGGACATATCAACAATACTGTGATTACAGGTTGGTTTGAAACTGCACGTGAACCAGTTTTCCGCCTATTTAACCCCGGCATGGAGATCAAAAATCTGCCTTTGATTCTGGCGCGGGTTGAGGTCGATTTTGTTGCCCAAATCTATTACGGCGCTGAGATTGAAATCAAAACATGGATTGAACAGATTGGAAATTCTTCATTCGTTGTTGCCCATGAAGCTTGGCAAAATGAGCATTGTGTTGCGCGTGGCAAAGCAGTTCAGGTGTATTTTGATTTCAGCACGCAAAAATCAGGTCGTATTCCAGATCCATTCCGTGCTCAGTTACAACAATATCTAATTAACCAATAAATATTTCCCGCTGAAATAAACCCATTCATCTCAGCGGTTCTGAATTACTCGCCTAAATCTTCGAGAAAATCAAAGGTTGGCACAAAGAATAAGCTCCCTGAAACAGGTGTACTAAAATCGAGTAAGCGATCGACATGACCAGTTTCTTTACCCAAGAACATATTCTCAAGCATGGTTTTGGTGATATTAAAAGACCGTGAATAGCCAATAAAGAAGGTGCCATACTCCCCTTCTGTTGGATTGGAAAATGGCATATTGGCTCTTAAGATTTTAAGTTCGTTCCCATCCGCATCATGTGCCTTACTCGCCACATTATGTGCACTTTGCGGTTTCACATCATCACCCAGCTCGACATCATCATATTTCTTGCGTCCAATCACTTTTTCCTGTTCTTCAGTAGTTAAGCCCTTCCACATTTCCATATTATGTAAATACTTTTGAATAAATACATAACTGCCACCTAGGAACTCAGCATCTTCTGAACCGACATAAGCAATCTCTTTGGCAATTTCATGCTCAGGGTTTTCAGTACCATCTACAAAACCAATAATCGCGCGACCATCAAAGTATCTAAAACCTTTGGTCTCACTAATTGGGTAAGTATCTTCTTTTAATTGCTCATGCAAAATTGAGGCAAGTTCATAGCACATTGCCATTTGATTGGCACGGATATGAAAGAATAAATCGCCTGTTGTTGCGACCGCAGTATGTCTCGGCCCTTTGATCTCTTGAAATGGTGCCAGTTCTTTCGGTTTATTTAAATCAGGGAACAGTAAATCCCAAGCATTTGAGCCGATCCCCACCGAAGCACTGAAATTGCTGTTTGGAAAACGATTGGTCAGGCTGCGGACTAAGGCTGAAAAATTGGCGAGAAAATCAATCACCCCTGAATGATCTGGGTTGGTGTTGATGCCAAGCACGATAAATAAAGCATTTTCACCTGAAAGATTGTTGATCACAGGCTGAGGTCTTAAAGGTATATTCATAATATTTGGGAATAAAAAAACTTAATGCTCATATCCTACACAAATCAATGCATTAGAGATCAAACAAATCACAATTTTTTACTATTATTACGTATACAAAACAAAGCTATCACCACGGCAAAAACTGGCTAAGGTGAGATTTAATTGCTTTGCCATTTCAATCGCCATACTGGTAGGTGCGGAAATGGTTGCCAAGAGCCCAATATTATATTGTGCGCATTTGCGGATTAACTCATAGCTGGCGCGACTGGTCATCACCACAAAGCCCTCGGCAACATTCAGTTTTTGCTCTGCCAGATGACCAAGTAATTTATCTAAAGCATTATGCCTGCCGACATCTTCAAACAGTGCCACGATTTGCCCTTGTACCACCCACGCCGCAGCATGCGCGCCACCAGTGAGTTCAGTAATTTTTTGTCGGGCTTTTAGTTGAGCAATGGCATTTGGAATTTGCTTGAGCCACAAAGGTGAAACCTTACTGCGAACCAAAGGTAGATCGGCATAAAATTGCTTTAAGCTCTCGATCCCGCATAAACCACAGCCAGTACGCCCTACCATCATTCGGCGATGTTCCTTGAGAGCCATAAATGCACGCGATGAAATCGTCATATCGACCTCAACGCCTAATGCATTATGACGAATTTCAAGCGAATACAGCTCGTTTAAGCTTTTTAATATCCCTTCTGAAAGACTAAAACCCTTGGCAAATACCTCAAGGTCTGATGGCGTTGCCATCATGACCGCATGAGAAATCCCATTATAAATCAGTGCTACAGGATACTCCTGAACAATATAATCCATTTCATCTTCAGAATGATCCTGATGGAAACGATGCACTTGCACCGTTTCATAGCCGCGTGTTTTGGTATCCACAATTGACCTCTTTACTTAGACGCGCAACTATACGCCACCCACACGTTCATTGGCATGTTCAGGATCGACTGCAACCGCTAAGTTAAAATGCTCAGGCGCCTGACCTGCATGCAGGATCACAGGGATACTTTTTGATGCTGGAATTTTGGCATATTTATCATGGCTACCTAAGGCCACCAATGGATTGGTTTCAGGATAATACGCTGCCAGACTGCCTTGTGGAATGTTATAAGGCACGATACGGAAACTATGGACAATCCGTTTAACCCCATCCGAGAATACACTTTCGATATCAACCCATTGATCAGCCTCAAAGCCTGCTGCATCAATATCCGCCTGATTCATAAACAGTACACGGCGCTGCCCGAATACTCCGCGATAACGGTCATCCAGACCATATAACGTCGTGTTGTACTGGTCATGCGAACGTGTCGTCATCAAGGTATACACCTGTTGCTCACTATAAGCTGCGGCATACTGGTTTTCTTCATCCTCATATACTTCGGCCAATGGCGTAATCAAAAATTGTGCCTTACCGCTTGGGGTATTCCAGACATGCTGATTGGCTGGATGCTCTAAATGGAAACCACTCGGCTGATAAACCCGTTGATTGAAGTCATGAAACTCATCAAAAACATCGGCAATCGAGTCACGAATACGGTCATAACTTTCAATATACCAGCGCCATTTCACATGACTCTCAGGCAATGCTGCTTCCGCCATACGCGCCACAATATCGGGTTCAGACAAGATATTTTCGGAGATCGGTGGATTACGTCCCGCTGAAAGATGCACATTACTCATCGAATCTTCTACTGAAATCGCTTGAGGTCCATGCACCTGCATATCCACTTCGGTACGTCCAAGACAAGGCAACATCAATGCATCCTGACCACACACCAGATGGCTACGATTCAGCTTGGTGGTAATATTGACGGTTAAATTACAACGGCGTAAAGCTTCTTGGGTATAAGGTGTATCAGGCGTTGCAACGGCAAAGTTACCGCCTAGGCCAATAAAGACTTTTACATCACCTTCGTACATTGCCTTGATGGTATCGACCACGCCAAAACCATGTTTACGCGGCGACTTGATGCCAAATACGCGATCAATACTATCAAGTAGCTTATCACTTGGGTTTTCATTGATACCCATGGTACGGTCGCCCTGCACATTACTATGCCCACGAACAGGACAAAGCCCCGAACCTGGTCTTCCGATATGTCCTCGCGCCAGCATCAGATTCGCCAGCATATGAATATTGGCAGTACCATGACGATGCTGGGTAATCCCCATTCCCCAACAGAAAATAGCCGTTTTCGCATCCAGATACATTTTGGCAATCGACTCTAAATGCTCGGCTGAAAGTCCAGTATGCTTGTGGATTTCTGACCATGCGGTACGGTCAATTTCCGCCAGCATCTCATCAAAACCGATGGTATTCATTTCAATAAAACTGCGGTCGAAAACGCTATGCTCGCCTTTGGCAAGGGCTTTTTTATCCCACTCCAGTAAATGCTTCATTACCCCGAACATCAGCGCGTAGTCACCGCCAATTTTTGGCTGGAAGTAATAGCGACTGATTGGCGTACTGCCATTGGTCATCATTTCCAGAGGTGCTTGCGGATCTTGAAAGCGCTCTAGACCACGTTCTTTGATCGGGTTAATCGCAACAATGTTACCCCCACGTCTTGAGACCTCTCTCAAGGTAGCTAACATACGTGGATGATTGGTCCCCGGGTTATGCCCGAAACTAAAGATCGCATCGGCCTGATCAAAATCATCCAGAATAACCGTCCCTTTACCTAAACCAATCGCATCTTTTAAACCGACACTGGTGGTTTCATGACACATATTAGAACAGTCTGGGAAATTATTGGTTCCAAAGCTTCTGACAAAGAGTTGATATAAAAATGCTGCTTCATTGCTGGCACGACCAGAAGTATAGAAAGCCGCTTGGTCAGGATGGTCTAAGGCTTGTAAATGTTTGGCAATCAGTTGAAATGCATCGTCCCAAGAAATCGGCACATACTTATCGGTAACAGGATCATAGCGCATTGGGTCGGTTAAACGCCCCAAATCTTCCAGATAGAAATCACTCTGCTCTGCCAACCAGCTCACTGTATGCTGGGCAAAAAACTCCGGCGTAACGGTCTTACTGGTAGCTTCAAAGGCAACGGCTTTGGCACCGTTCTCACAAAAGTTAAAGGCATGGGCATCCTTTTTCTCAGGCCAAGCACAACCAGGACAATCAAAACCTGTCGGCTGATTAATATTGAGTAAAGTAATCGAACCTTTTTTGAGAATATCTTGTCGTTTGAGATTGCGCGCTACACTCAACAATGCTCCCCATCCACCAGCGGGCTGGGTATAAGGCTCAATTCTCGCGTAGCCATTATTTTCTTGTTTATGAACCGTTTGTTCTGAATTATCCATTGCGTCGCCCTCAGCTGAGCTATTTTCATTTCTTACTCAACTAGAAGTATCACGAATCTGGGCATTTTTCTATTCCTGATTTGTCACATCCCATCAACATGAAACTTAAAATCGGCATTCATTTAACCCAGAAATCAAAACAAAAAATTGCCAACAAATACTTAGTAATAAGCTAAATAAACGTGGCACCAACTATGAATTGGTATGGCTTGGATGTTGTGCTTGAGTTGAATTCTGCTTTTGTTGTGAAGGCATATAATCAGGTTGATTACTCACTGCCAGAAAGAAAAACACCAGAAATAAACAGCCCAGTAAAATACTGATACCTACCGCCAAATAGGGAAATTTTGATTGCTCTTGAGACATTTGATCTGCTCCTGTTTAAAAATTAAAAAATTTTCAACCTCGTTTACATCGTCGATAAAACCTTAAAACTCGCACCATTTTGAATACGGGTTTGCATATATTCCGCATAGACCGATAACTTCTCGAAAATGTGTTCGGAATAAAACATATCTTCGATCAAGTGCGCTGCCTGTTGTTCGGAAAATTGGCCCATATTGGCAATCAATTGGGCATTCAGATGTGAGAACAACGTACAAATCTCTTTATGGAAATCATCTTTATTTTTAAATAACAGTTTGCGCATATTGATCAATGCATGATCCACTTGAGGTTCATCTTGATCGGTATGAATAATCGTGATTTTGACCTTAAAGAAATCTTGCAACACCTTAAGCTTATGCATATCGATCGCCAGATCTGTGACCAGAAAAAGATGGGAAAGATCCGTTCTGCAAAGTGCTTTCACCAGACTACGAAAAAGAAAATCTTCCTCATTTCCTGAATCATTCACCAGTTCAATATAGAGCTTGAGACTATCAAGGACATCTTCGATCTTGAGTTGAATACTTTTCTCTGCCTGATAATATTTTTTAAAAATTGATAGAACTGGCGTTGTAGCAGGCGTGGTATAGATTACGGGCTGGTTTAAATTCGCAATAATCAATGGCGCAAACACATAGCCCAGATGACGATTATTTTCCACGATCTTCGCCTGCGCGATATAGGTCACTTTGTCTTTAGAAAAATCTCTAAGCACCTTACCTCTTAATAAAGTTGCTTCAAGATTGACATATTCAAGATGTAACTGTTCTTGTACTGATTGGGACGGTATCTTGCCTTGAAAAAGTCGGGTAAGCGCATAAAGCTCTGGGGTGACAAACATAATTAAACGCCATTCAGTCAGAAGTATTATCATGCAAACGACTTACAATGCTTGATCAATATTTAACACATTGTATCGTTGCTTATGCTATTTTGAATGAGCAACATACAACTGAATAGCTACAGAATTTTGCTAAAAAAATATAACAGATGACTTAGCGTTTCCGTATCTGTTATAAAAAAACAAGAAGAAATTGTACCTACTCATATACAGCAGAAGACTGGATGATGAATAAAACTTAAAAGGTTTTAAATACGCCGAGAACATTTTTAAGGTTCTGTTTATTTTTAATCGTTTAAGGCCCTTCTTTCACATTTTCCTAGCGACTGCTTTACTCGTCTGTTATAGGAGAGGATATATGGATCTCGGTCTCACTGCTTTAGAATTAGCCCGAATACAGTTCGCCTTTACTGTTTCATTTCACATTATCTTTCCAGCGACCTCAATTGGCTTGGCCTGCTTTCTGGCAATGCTGGAATGGAAATGGCTTCGAACTCAAAACCCGATTTATAAAGATCTATTCAAGTTCTGGATCAAAATCTTTGCTGTTGCCTTTGGTATGGGCGTGGTTTCAGGCGTCGTGATGAGCTATCAGTTTGGAACCAACTGGAGTGAATTTTCCCGAATCGCTGGTGGTGTTACAGGCCCCTTACTGACCTATGAAGTATTGAGTGCCTTCTTTCTGGAAGCAGGCTTCCTTGGCATTATGTTATTTGGTTGGGGACGGGTCAGTCCCAAAGCACATTTCTTTGCCACCCTGATGGTTGCCATCGGTACCTGTATTTCCATGTTCTGGATTCTGTCTTCCAATAGCTGGATGCAAACACCACAAGGATTTATTATTGAAAATGGTATTGTGATCCCAACCGACTGGTGGGCCATTGTTTTCAATCCATCCTTTCCTTATCGCCTAGCGCATATGGCTGCTGCCGCATTTTTAGTATCGTCACTTTTGGTAGTAGGTACTGCCGCATGGCATTTAATCAAAGGCCGTCGTGATGAATTGGTCAAAAAATCATTTTCGATGGGACTCTGGATGGTGCTGGTCACCTCATGTCTGCAAGTGGTGATTGGTGATAATCATGGGTTAAATACCTTAAAGCACCAGCCAGCCAAACTCGCAGCGATTGAAGGACATTGGGAAACCAATCATAACGAATCCATGCCTCTACTGCTTTTCGCAATTCCGAATATGGATAAAGAAGAAAATCTGTATGAAATCGGAATTCCCCACCTCGGCAGCCTGATCCTGACCCATTCTCTCGATGGCAAAGTGACAGGTTTAAAAGACTTCGCCCCTGAAGATCGCCCAAATGCCACCATTGTGTTCTGGAGTTTCCGCGTCATGGTCGGTCTAGGCATGCTGATGGTACTGCTTTCATTGGTTGCTTTATGGTTGCGTAAAACTGGCAAACTTTATGGTACTTCGTGGTTTCATAAGTTCGCTTTTATGATGGGCCCTGCGGGTTATATCGCTCTACTTGCAGGCTGGGTAACCACCGAAGTTGGTCGTCAGCCTTGGGTGATTTATGGTGTGATGCGTACCAAAGATGGCCTTTCGCATAGTGTGACAGCCGATCAGGTCGGGATTAGTTTAATTATCTTTGTGGTGGTCTATACCATCGTTTTTGGTAGTGGTATTTACTACATGCTGAAACTACTGAAAAAAGGTCCTGAATTTATCGATGCGATTGAACCTGAACCTGCGGGTCCCGGTCATTTCAAAACACCTATGCGCCCACTCAGCGCAGTCGATGAAAGCATTGACGGGCAAGACCAAAGTAAGGAGAAACACCATGATTGATTTATCTCTGATCTGGGTTGGTATTATTGGTCTGGGTGTACTGATCTATGTGGTTCTGGACGGGTTTGATCTCGGCATTGGTATTCTGTTTCCTTTCATTAAAAACCGAGAAGAACGCGATGTAATGATGAATACTGTCGCGCCCGTCTGGGATGGTAATGAAACCTGGATGGTGCTCGGTGGTGCAGGCTTATTCGCAGCTTTTCCATTGGTCTATTCAACCGTACTTTCCGCCTTGTATATGCCAATTACCTTAATGGTGATTGCATTGATTTTTCGAGGTGTTGCCTTCGAATTTCGCTTTAAGGCCAATCGTACCAAGCATTTATGGGATCAAGCCTTTATCTGGGGCTCGATTTTATCCAGCTTCTTCCAAGGTGTGATTCTAGGGGCTTATATTCAAGGGATTCAAACGACTAATGGAATTTTCTCAGGCTCGGGTCTGGACTGGTTGACACCTTTTGCCTTATTTACAGGTCTAGGGGTGCTTGCCATGTATGCAGCACTCGGTTGTGGCTGGTTGATTATGAAAACAGATCATGAGCTACAAGATCAAATGTATCGATTAATGCCGAAGCTGATCATTCTGCTCTTTGTGGTATTTGCCGGCGTCAGTCTTTATACGCCTCTGACTCATCCTGAAATTGCAGCGCGCTGGTTTGCCTTGCCAAATCTGCTTTATTTTAGCCCTGTGCCTGTTTTAGTCGTGTTATTTACTGCTTTAATCTTGAAAGCTTGTAAAAACCGTCAGGATTTAAAGCCATTTATCTATACATTAGCGCTGGTGTTTTTAGCCTTCACAGGTTTTGTGATTAGTTTATGGCCTCATATTATTCCACCATCAGTGACGATTTGGGAGGCTGCTGCACCAGCTTCAAGTCAAAAATTTGCGTTGGTTGGTGCCCTTATTCTCATCCCGATTATCATTGCCTATACGATCCTCTCATACTGGGTATTTAGAGATAAAGTCCGTGTGGGTGATGCAGGTTATCACTAAGGAGGAACATTGCATGAAAATAAAATCTCAGCATTTAACTTCAACGCAATGGTTTATAATCTTATGGTTACTTGGATTTTTTGCACTCGCCATTATTGCAGGTCTGTTTAGATTGCTGTTGATGTTTGCTTATTAGAACGATGAATGGAACAGTCTTTTGATCAAGGCTGTTCCTTCGCACGGATTACCCCTATTTTATGTATAAATCAGAACAGTTAGCACATAACCTGAAACTTCTCATTGAAAATGGGACATGGAAGCCGCACACCAAACTGCCATCTTTGCGTGAACAGGTACAACGCTCAGGCTTTAGCCTCATCACCGTCATGAATGCTTATCAGGAATTGGAAGCACAAGGCCTGATTTATTCCAAAGAAAAGTCGGGTTATTTTGTGGCTGAACAAAGTCATATCCAGATTCCGCAAGCCTACTCAGTGGTGTCTTTAAATCCTAAAATTGAAATTAACTCACTGGTTTTTAAATATCTTAAATCAATTCAATCCAAGCAAGTCAGCCCATTAGGCTCAGCTTTTCCTGACAGTCAGTTACTCTACCCACCCAAACTGATTCAGATCATGGGGCAGCTTTCGCGTAATCGGCATAGTTATGATCAAACCACCAATCTGCCACCGGGCAATTTGGCACTCAGAAAGCTGATTGCTCAACGCTATTGTATGCAAGGGATTCCAACCGATGCTGATGACATTGTCATTACATCTGGTGGTTTAGAAGCATTGAATCTTTCATTGCAAGCGATTACTCAACCTGGTGATTATATTTTATTGCAGCAAACCATCTTCTATGGCGCATGGCAAGCTGCGGAGCGTTTGGGCTTAAAGGTGATTACCATTCCTGAGCATCCGCAACATGGATTTGATATTGAAGCCTTTGAGCAAGTCATCAAAAACTATCCAATCAAAGTATGCTGGTTTATGCTCAATGCACATAACCCGATTGGCTTTACAGTCAGTGAGGAAATTAAATATAAAATCGCTAAACTGTTACACGAGCATCAGATCCATTTGATCGAAGATGATGTCTATGAAGAACTGTTTTATGGCAATCACAAACCTTTGCCGATGAAGTATTTTGACCAGCAAAATCTGGTGCTGCACTGCTCTTCTTTTTCCAAAACGCTTGGTTCAGGTTTCCGTATGGGCTGGGTCTATGCAGGTAAATTTTCCGAGCATATTCAGCATTTACAATTGATGAGCACCATTTCAGCCAACGCACTGATTCAGAATGCGTTGGTTGAGTTTCTCTCCCATCATCATTATGAAAAGCATTTGCGAACGCTTAGACGCGCTCTGGAGAAAAATAAGAAGCAGTTCTTTCAATATCTCAAACAGCATTTGCCTAAAGGTTGTAAGGTCTACAATTATCCAAGCGGCTATTTTCTCTGGATTCAACTGCCTGACAAGGTCAGCAGTATGAAAATCTATGAGCACCTAATTCAGCAACAGATCGGTGTTGCGCCAAGTACATTATTTAATGTGCTGCCCTCGCATCAACATTTTATTCGTATGAATTGTTCTTTTGAATGGAGCGAGCAAATTGAGCATTCGTTAGAATTGTTTATTCAAACGGTTCAAAATGCTGTGTCAGATTAATCGACTTGGGGCAAACACCTTTTCCGATACTGGCTCGGTGTTTCCCCAAAATTCTTTTTAAAAGCACGAATAAAATTGGTGGCTTCTTCATAACCCACTAGACCCGCAATATCTTGAATGCTGTATTGCTGCTGTTGCAGTAATTTCTTCGCTTGATTAAAACGAACCTCTGCCAAAATCTGTAAAAAACTTGTCCCTTGAGCCTGTAAATGCCGTTTGATGGTTCGCTCCGACATATTCAGGCGCTGTGCAATAATGGGCAAAGTTGGGTAAGTACTGCTTGAGTGATATAACAATTCAGACCGAATACTTTTTTGCAAATCACGAGCCCCTTCTTTCACTAACTTGAGCTTGTCGTTTTCACAATAGAGCACTGCTTGCTGAAAAGCGACTTGATCTGCGTTTGGATTTTTACAGTGCAGATATTGCTTTGGAAAACGTAAACCATTACGAGCTTGATTAAATTGAATCTTGATCTGGGATAAATCAATTTTTTTATAATTCGGGGCATCAGCCCAATCTACAAATACCTCACAGTTTTCGGCAATACGTCCAGAAAACAAAGTCAAAAAATGAATCGCACCAAATAACAGACTTTCTATCAGGAAATGTCTTAATTGGTCTGATTGTTGTTCATTCCCCAATTTTACTGGATGCACATCATCAAGATAAACATAGACAAAATTGTCATTGATGCACCATTCTGGCGTGAAGTTCTGTATTCGTGTACAAAAATACTGCTGGCAAAGGCTTAGCGCAGTTTCCACATCCGTACAGCTGAGAAATGCAAATCCTAAAGGTCCATGCGAAGTGGGACGTAATTTAAAACCATATTCAATCCCAAGCCGTGGATTGCCTGTCAAGCGTAAGGCATTGACCACTAGTTTTGACCATTGATGCGCACTCATTTTGGCATCAGCCTTATTTATTTCGCTCGAATCAAGCCCAGTACCATTGAAAATACTTTGAGTATCAATACCATAGTCATACACAATTTCTAATAAGATATGTGCATAAGATACAGAAATCGTTTCCTGAAACAATCCGAAGGGATCCCGCATGACAGACATCCTGTCCTAAAATGATCATCAATATGGCATAGCCCCACCTATTGTGCGAGTGTTTTATTCGAAATAATAGCTTCAATAATAAACAATTTCACAATGAGGATGTACTTAAATGGCAACCATGAAGCTTGATCGACAGCAGTCCATTTATGTTCTTACATTAACCAATGGCGATCAGGAAAATGTCTTAAATCAAGATGTATTGAATGAATATATCGAAGTATTTAATGAAATTGAAAGTCATCAACAAAATGCATGTCTGGTCATTCAAAGTGACCATCCAAAAACGTTTTGCAATGGCTTGGATTTAGCATGGCTCATGCGCCAATCTATAGAGGATAAAAAAGCCTTTACTCTACAACTGGAAAATATGCTATTGCGTTTGGCCTTGCTCAACTTGCCTGTTATCGCTGAAATTAATGGCAATGCTTATGCTGGTGGTGCAATTTTAGCATCGGCTTGTGATTTTCGATTTATGCGAGCAGACAAAGGGCGCTTTTGCTTTCCCGAAGTCAAACTAACCATCCCCTTCACAGATACGATTGCAGAAATTGTGCAATTACTTCCCAATCAGCATACGATCTGGGAAATGTCATTGACGGGCAAATCGATGACAGGGCTTGAATGTTTAGACACGCAAGTCGTCCATCAAATTCATCCCGTAGAATCGTTAAATTCCGAAGTTTTTAAATTTGCTGAAGATATGTCACAAAAGCATCGCTTAACCTATGCTGTGATCAAACGTCAGTTGCGCCATCGTATCGTCGACATTGCGAAACAGCGTCAACTGTACAATCCTGAAAAATTTGCACATCCCTTTATGGTTTAACTCAACTTTTATAAAAATTAAATATAGGACGTCTTCATGAACAATATGCAAGGAAAAACCATTTTTATTACTGGTGGCAGTCGAGGAATTGGCAGAGCAATTGCAATTAAAGCAGCGCATGCGGGTGCAAATGTCGTTATTGCAGCTAAAACTGAAATCGAAACTGCCAAGTTAACAGGCACGATTTACAGCGTGGCACAAGAGATTGAAGCCGTAGGTGGCAAAGCACTCCCCTTACTGCTTGATGTAAGAGATGAACAACAAATCCATGCTGCCATCCAGCAAGCAGTTCAACACTTTGGCGGTATTGATGTGCTGATTAACAATGCTGGTGCCATTGCGCTCACAGGTGTAGAAGCAACATCCTTAAAACAATATGACCTGATTCAAAGTATTAATCATCGTGCCACTTTTATCTGTGCACAAGCTGCTCTTCCTTTTTTGAAACAGGCGGAACATCCACATATCTTAAGCTTATCCCCTCCTGTGAATATGTCGCCAAAATGGTTAGGCATGCTCTCTCCTTATGCTCTGTCTAAATACGGGATGACGATTTTAACTTTAGGTATGGCAGAAGAATTCCATCAATATGGTATTTCTTGTAATACCCTGTGGCCTGAAACCTACATTGCAACAGCTGCGGTTTCAAAAAATTTAGGTGAAGAAAATACACAACAGCTCAGCCGAAAACCTGAAATCATGGCAGATGCAGCTTTTGTCATTTATAGCACAGCCAAAGGTGAACTCACTGGACAAAGCCTGACTGATGAACAAGCTTTAGCGCGTATGGGTATCACTGATTTTGCTCAATATGCTTGTATTGCAGGTAATCGCCAACTGCAAAAAGATTTCTTCTTAGATTAAATAAAGCATAAAAAAACGACCTTAAAGCATTCACCTTAAGGTCGTTTTCAATGATATTCCGCAGTATTAACCCGGGAAGATACCACGCTCTTTACGTGCTTTTAAGATACGCTCACAACCTAAAATGAAAGCAGCTGTACGTAAAGTACATTCTTTTTCACTAGATTTGTGCCATACATCATTAATCGCTTGAATCATTAACTTATCGAGTCTTTCATTAATTTCTTCTTCAGACCAGAAGTAGCTCGACATATCCTGAACCCATTCGAAATAAGATACGGTTACACCACCCGCATTACAGATTACGTCTGGAACAACAGTGATACCACGTTCAACGAGGATGTCATCTGCTTCTGGATAAGTTGGGCCGTTCGCGCCTTCAAGTACCAGTTTTGCTGATAAGTTTTTCGCACGTTCAACCGTGATCTGGCTTTCTAAAGCAGCAGGGATCAAGATATCCATGTCTACTGTCCAGAACTCTTCATCGCTGATCACTTGAGCACCGGCAAAACCGCCCACACCTTGGTTAGTTTCCATGTGTGTTTTTAATGCAGCAAGATCAATACCTTCAGGGTTATAAATCGTACCCGTATGGTCTTGAATGGTCACGATTTTAGATTTTGAATCACCGAAAAGATACGCAGCTTCGCTACCGACGTTACCAAAACCTTGAACCGCAATTTTAGCGCCTTCCAAAGGTAATTTGATCTTTTCAGCAACTTGCTGACCTGTGATAAATACACCACGGCCTGTTGCTTTAATACGACCTAAAGAACCACCAAGGTGGACTGGTTTACCCGTTACCACACCTGTTACGGTATGACCTTGACCAGATGAATAAGTATCCATGATCCAGCCCATTACGTTTGGATTGGTACCAACGTCTGGTGCAGGGATATCTTTTTGTGGGCCAATAATATGGCTGATTTCACTGGTATAACGGCGTGTTAAGCGTTCTAATTCACGTGGAGAAAGTTGACGTGGATCAACACGGATACCGCCTTTTGCACCGCCAAATGGTAGATTCACCACCGCAGTCTTAATTGTCATCCATGCTGAAAGAGCCATTACTTCATTTAAATCTACATCTGGGTGATAGCGAATACCGCCTTTACCCGGACCACGTGACAAGTTGTGTTGTACACGATAACCCTCAAAATGACGAATTGTGCCATCGTCCATAACAATTGGCACGTCAACGATCAAAGCACGTTTTGGGCGCTTCAATGTATCCACATAACCTTCTAGACCTTCTAGATACGGAGCAACACGCTCGATCTGCTCGAGGTAAGTTGCCCATGGACCGTCATTTTGAGAGACATAAGATAAATTAGACATGTTTTAACCTTTTGATGAATTCACATGATCCATCAATAAAATATGTAGTTAAAAATTATATAAGCGGCTAACTTGGCAGTTCTACTATCCAAATCGAACCGTGGATTACATTCCGCCACATCAAAAACTTTAATCTTTCCGGTTTCCTTAATGGCCTCTAGTAATGGGTCAAAGACTGATAAATCAATCCCTTTTACCGCAGGTGCACTTACACCTGGAGCAATGCTAGCACTAAATACATCAAGATCAACTGTAATATACAAATAGTCAACTTTTCCGATAAAAGCTATGATTTTTTCGAGTAAAATTTCAACGTTTTTCGGTTGTAATTCAAAGTCGTAAATGTAACTGCAATTTAGTCGGTCTGCCGTTTCAAAAAGGACTCTAGTATTTGAGTGTTTTGCAACGCCGATACAAAGATAATGAAACGCCTTTTGATACTGCTCAGACAGTCTTGCTGCATTTAAAAAAGGTGTGCCTGATGTGACATGTTCCGCTTCACGCAAGTCAAAATGGGCATCAAAATTAATGATCCCGATGGTTTTATCTGGCTCATTATTCTGTAGATACTGGAACAAACCTGAAAAGCTGCCAAAAGCGACTTCATGACCACCGCCTAAAACAATCGGTTTCATTCCCTGTTTTAAGCTGCGTTCAACCTGATCTGCCAGTTCAGCTTGCGCCTGTTCCAGTTTACCATTGTCACACACTACCGTACCAAGATCGGCAATCGTGACAGGTTGATGAACTGGTAAATTTGCCAACTGCGCCCGAATCATGTCAGGTGCATCAGCTGCACCCAAGCGCCCTTTATTGCGTTTTACACCTTCATCGGAGCTAAAACCGATGAAAGCGAATGAAGCGTGTTGTTGCGTATTGACCACTTGATGGAGACGCAAGTGCGCTTCACCGTCGCCATCATGTCGTCCTTGCCATTTAAATGAATGATTCATTATAAATACCACGCTTTAAAAATGAGTCTTGAGATTAGATCGAAACTTCATTGCCATGCTGAATGATGCGTTTTGGCAAATCACCACCTAACCAGTAAACAATTTCTGATGGATGTTCAATGTCCCATGCAACAAAATCTGCAATTTTGCCCTGCTCCAGACTGCCATGCGTTTCTTGCAAGCCCAATGCATGCGCTGCATGAATAGTCACGGCTGCCAAGGTCTGTTCAGGCGTTAAACGGAATAAGGTACTGCCCATATTCATCATTAAACGCAAAGATAAAGCTGGCGATGTGCCCGGATTTAAATCACTGGACAAGGCAATCCGTACCCCATGTTGCTGCAAACTTTCCAACGGCGGATACTTGGTTTCTCTCAAGAAATAAAATGCGCCTGGCAATAACACGGCAACGGTTCCTGCAGCAGCCATCGCTTTCACATCATCTTCAGTCATAAACTCTAAATGATCTGCTGACAAAGCTTGATAACGTGCAGCCAGACTTGAGCCACCGAGCGAAGAAAGCTGCTCTGCATGCAACTTGATGGGTAGATGTAAAGACTGGGCTGTTTTAAAGACGCGCTCAACCTGAGCAGGAGAAAATGCCAGATATTCACAAAACGCATCAACAGCATCAACCAGACCTTCTTGATGGAGTTTTGGCAGCATGTCATTACAGATATGCTCAATATAAGCATCGCTTTGATCCTGATATTCAGGCGGTAAAGCATGTGCCGCCAAACAGGTACTGCGTACCGTCATTGGCAATGTTTCTGCAATCTGACGAATCACACGCAACATTTTGCGTTCATTGGCATAGTCCAGACCATAACCAGACTTAATTTCAATGGTAGTGACACCATCTTTAAGCAGACAACGAATCCGTTTTAGTGCCGATGCAAGTAACTGTTCTTCACTCGCTTCGCGGGTCGCACGAACCGTACTGGCAATACCACCACCACTCGCTGCAATCTCCGCATAGCTAACGCCTTGCAAGCGTTTTTCAAACTCAACGCTACGGTTGCCACCAAACACACTATGGGTATGGCAATCAATCAAACCCGGTGTCACCCATGCCCCATTCAGATCAATGGTTTCTGCATAAGCATCGGCAGGAAGGTCTTTAAATGTACCAATCCAGTGAATCTGCTGTCCGAGCGTTACAATTGCAGCATGTTCAATACTGGAATATTGACCCGCTTGCATGGTGGCGATATGACAGTTTTTCCAAAGCTTTTTCATTCAAAATTCCTCTCACTGCTCAAGTGCTGTTAACACTTGAGCAGCTTGATTATTAGCTTTCCATCTCAATGTTTTGTTGCAAAGCCGTGTTTTCTTTTACCGTGTTTTGCTTGGGTTTCACCCAAATGGTATAGGCAATCCAGAGTAAAACTAACCAGGTTGCACCGACATAAATTGCAGGTCGTGAGTCTGGGAAATAACCCATCATGGCTAAAATAAACAGCATGAATGCAATGGCAAAGGCAGGTGCATACGGCCAGCCAATTACAGGGAAATCCAGAGCTTTGATCTCAGCTTTAGACAACTTGCGACGCATCGCAACCTGAGAAAGCAAAATCATGAGCCAGACCCAAACGGTCGCGAATGTTGCGATTGAGGCAATAATGATGAATACATTTTCTGGAATGAGATAGTTCAGTAATACACCGATCAACAACACGCCTGCCATCACCACCACGGTCATCCAAGGCACACCATTCTTAGAAATTTTCTGGAATACTTTTGGTGCTTGTCCACGGTTTGACATCCCGTACAACATACGTCCTGCACCAAACACATCACTATTGATGGCAGATACAGCCGCTGTAATGACCACAATATTCAGAACGGTTGCCGCTGATCCAATGCCCAGATTTTCAAAAATCTGTACGAATGGACTGCCCTGACTACCAATCTGGTTCCACGGGAAAATCGACATCAATACAAAAATCGTTAGAACATAGAACAACAGGATACGTACCGGCACGGCATTAATCGCTTTTGGAATCGAAGTTTTCGGATCTTGCGATTCACCAGCGGTGATCCCGATAATTTCAATCCCACCAAAAGCAAATACCACCACAGATAAACATGCAACCAAACCTGCAATGCCGTTTGGCATAAAGCCTTCATGAATCCATAGATTTTGAATGCCTGTGGTAAAACCACTGTGGTCAGCATGGAAACCGTAGAACATTAGCCCCAAACCACCGACAATCATCGCCACAATGGCAGTGACTTTGACGATTGAAAGCCAGAACTCAAGCTCGCCAAAGACCTTGACGTGAATCAGGTTGATTGCACCCAAGAACATGATCAATGACAAAATCCAGATCCAGCGTGGCACATCGGGATACCAGAATCCCATATAGATCCCGAATGCAGTCACATCCGCAAGTGCAACGATGATCATTTCGAAAACATAAGTCCAGCCTGTGGTAAAACCTGCAAGCGGGCCAATATATTGAGAAGCATAATGGCTGAATGAACCTGATACCGGGTTGTGTACAGCCATTTCACCGAGTGCGCGCATCACGATATAAATTGCAATCCCTGCAACAATATATGCGAGTAATACGGACGGGCCTGCCATTTTGATCGCAGTAGCCGAACCGTAAAAGAGTCCTGTCCCAATGGCTGAACCCAATGCCAAAAAACGAATATGGCGGGTGTTTAGCCCCCGCTGTAATGTGGAGTGCTGTGACATTATAATCTCCAATCCTTGAGGAAATTTAGTTAGATTCGGCCACTCCATGTGACCGATTTATTGATCACACTTCAGACAAACTCGGTAATAGCTTCGGAATGAGTAATTCGTTCAGGCAGCCACTCGCGAGCAATTCACTTGCTTGCTCGATATCTGGCGCAAAGAAACGATCTTCACTGTAGTAAGGCACTTGATCACGCAACACTTTACGCGCACGCTCAAGTTTGGGAGAACTCTTCAATCCTTCACGGAAATCAAGGCCCTGACATGCACCTAGCCATTCAACTGCAAGGATGCCGCGAACGTTGTCAGCCATATACCACAAGCGTTTCCCAGCATTCGGCGCCATGGAAACATGGTCTTCCTGATTTGCAGAAGTCGGTAAACTATCAACACTGGCAGGATGTGCAAGTGCTTTATTGTCACTTGCTAACGCAGCGGCTGTTACTTGAGCAATCATGAAGCCTGAATTGACCCCACCATTGGCAACCAAGAACGGTGGCAGCTGTGACATGTGACGGTCCATCATCATTGAAATACGGCGTTCAGACAGTGAACCAATTTCTGCAATGGCCAATGCCAAATTATCCGCTGCCATTGCAACAGGTTCCGCATGGAAGTTACCACCCGAAATCACATCGCCCTCTGCTGCAAAGACCAATGGGTTATCTGACACTGCATTTGATTCAATTTCCAGCACTTCTGCCGCTTGACGGATTTGAGTCAAGCAAGCGCCCATGACCTGTGGTTGGCAACGTAGTGAGTACGGATCTTGAACCTTGCTGCAATCTTCATGTGAATGTGAAATTTCACTCGATTCAGTCAATAAGTCACGATAAGCAGCAGCCACATCAATTTGACCACGCTGACCACGAACCTCATGAATACGGGCATCGAATGGCGCACGTGAACCTAACATTGCTTCAACGCTTAAACCACCGCACACCGTTGCCGCAGCAAATAAATCTTCTGCTTCAAACAAACCACGTAAAGCGTATGCTGTTGAAACTTGAGTACCATTTAACAGTGCTAAACCTTCTTTCGCAGCTAAAGAAATTGGCTCTAGACCCGCAATTTTAAGCGCTTCAACGGCTGGCAACCATTCACCTTTATAGCGTGCTTTACTTTCACCCAGTAACACCAAAGACATATGCGCAAGCGGTGCCAAATCACCTGAAGCACCAACAGAGCCTTTTAATGGAATATGTGGATAAACTTCTGCATTAATCAATGCCAAAATGGCATCAATCACCTTATGGCGAATACCTGAAAAACCACGAGCCAAACTGTTTGCTTTGAGCAACATAATCAGACGCACCATCGCATCATCAAGCGGCTCACCTACGCCAGCAGCGTGTGAAAGTACCAATGAACGCTGTAATTGCTCTAGATCTTCTGGTGCAATTTTAGTTGAAGCAAGTAAACCAAAACCTGTATTGATACCGTAGGCTGTACGGCCTTCATTCACGATTTTTTCGACACAAGCAACACTTGCATTGATGCCAGCAGAAGCGCTGTCATCGAGTTTCACTTTGATTGGATTTAAATAAGCGTGGCGGAGATCTGCTAAGGTAAGTTTGCCGGGTTGAATTAGAAGTTCCATTGTTGGCGTCCTGTTTTGCATTCTATTGTTCTCTTACGATGCTGTTTACACAATTGCAAAAAGCATCGTAATGTCCTTGTCTGTTTATTGCGTGATCATTGGCAAGTTCAAGCCTTGCTCTTTGGCACAGTCAATTGCGATGTCATAACCCGCATCGGCATGACGCATCACCCCTGTTGCAGGGTCATTGGTCAGTACACGTGCAATACGTGCTGCTGCTTCATCTGTACCATCACACACAATCACCACGCCTGAATGTTGAGAGAAGCCCATACCTACACCACCACCGTGATGCAATGACACCCAAGTCGCACCGCCAGCAGTATTGAGCAAGGCATTCAATAATGGCCAGTCTGATACAGCATCTGAACCATCTTTCATTGATTCGGTTTCACGGTTTGGACTAGAGACTGAGCCTGAATCCAGATGGTCACGACCAATCACGATTGGTGCTGAAAGCTCACCACTACGAACCATTTCATTAAATGCCAAACCAAGTTTTGCACGTAAGCCTAAGCCGACCCAGCAAATACGTGCTGGTAAACCTTGGAAACTAATACGTTCACGCGCCATATCTAACCAGCGATGTAAATGTTCATCATCTGGAATGAGTTCTTTTACCTTAGCATCTGTTTTATAGATATCTTCTGGATCACCTGAAAGTGCAGCCCAACGGAATGGACCAACACCGCGACAGAACAATGGACGGATATAGGCAGGAACGAAGCCTGGGAAATCAAAGGCATTTTCTACGCCTTCATCTTGTGCCATTTGACGGATGTTGTTGCCATAGTCAAAAGTTGGCACACCCATTTTCTGAAAATCCAGCATCGCTTGAACATGCTGCGCCATTGATTGTTTCGCTGCTTTCACTACAACTTCTGGCTCAGTTTTAGCGCGTTGACGGTATTCTTCCCATGTCCAGCCAATTGGCAAATAACCATTTAATGGATCATGTGCGCTGGTTTGGTCAGTCACCATATCTGGATGTACACCACGGCGAACCAATTCAGGTAAAATCTCAGCGGCATTTCCATGCAGTGCAATCGAAACAGCCTTGCCTTCTTTGGTATATTTTTCAATACGCGCTAACGCATCATCCAAATCAGTTGCTTGCTCATCGACATAACGGGTGCGTAAACGGAAATCGATACTGGTTTGCTGGCATTCAATATTCAATGAACATGCGCCTGCAAGTGTTGCAGCCAAAGGTTGCGCACCGCCCATACCACCTAAGCCAGCCGTTAAGACCCAACGACCTGTTAAATCGCCGTTGTAGTGTTGGCGACCTGCTTCTACGAAAGTTTCATAAGTACCTTGTACAATGCCTTGGCTACCAATATAGATCCAAGAACCAGCCGTCATCTGACCGTACATTGCCAAACCTTTGGCATCCAATTCATTGAAATGCTCCCAAGTTCCCCAATGTGGTACAAGATTCGAGTTTGCAATCAAAACACGTGGTGCGTCTTTATGAGTTTTAAATACGCCTACTGGCTTACCCGATTGAACCAATAAAGTTTCATCTGTTTCTAAGTTCTTTAGCGTTTCTACGATCTTGTCGAAACATTCCCAGTTACGTGCAGCACGACCGATACCACCGTAAACAACGAGTTCTTTTGGATTTTCTGCGACATCTGGATCTAGGTTATTCATCAACATACGCAATGGTGCTTCTGTTAACCAGCTTTTGGCATTGAGCTGTGTACCACGCGGTGCGCGAATTTCTACATCACGAAATTTTGTTGTCGTTGTTGTCACAATCGGACTCCTTCCATTGAGTTTGAACCAGCAAATTAATCTGCTTTTACTGTATAGCAATGTATTAACTTGTATATACATCCATATACTACACAAAACTTTTCTATTGAAAAGATGCTTTTCAAATCTTTTATGAAAATAAATTACAAGCTAATGAAATAAATCGATTTATTTTTTATAGGCAATAAAAAAACACATACAACCTGAGACTGTATGTGTTCTCAAAAATACAAGAAAACTAGATTTTTATGAGTTCAATGAGACAAGTTTGCTTTAAAATCTGTGGATTCGGAACCACCTTTTTGAGTGATTTTTCCTGCTCAATGTGAAGACTTTCATGATGCTGCAATTGAAAAATCTGCCCATCAATTTCAATATCTAACAGCTCTGTACTCTGATTAAATATAAAAATCAGATCAGCCGAACTAAAAATCTCAGTCTTTGTTGGCTCAAAATACCACTGCAAACGTGCATGAAACTGCTTGGGATCATAAATCAGATTAAAATCCCGAATCGGGCCATCAATCAATTCACAACGGGTCGCACCATCACCGCTAAACTGTACCGATTGCAATGTCGTTAGAGATTCATACTCATCGTCAATATAAAGCTCGATGCCCTGACCTTCCAGCACGGTTAAGATACGCTGCATCCCATTAAATCGGGAAAAATCGCCTGCGCTTTTGACATCTGCCATGGAAATACGCCAGTCAAAAGTATCCAGATTTTCACCCGCACTACGCGCCAGTTCAACCGTATAACCTGCACCATTTTTCCATAGCATCTGCCGATAATCAGTACTGCTTAACTGCTTGATCATTGGGTAAATTTACCTTCCAGATAATAACGGCTACCCGGATAAATCAAACGTGCGCTGGAAATCAGTTGTTTATTCGACCAAGTTCTACGACGAATCAATAAACACGGTTCGGTCTTGTTAATTTTCAGCCATTTACATTCTTGCGCTGAGGCTAGAATCGCGGTCACTACATGCTCACCTTCGGTCACAGGTGCTTTCGACATCAGATACGCATTGGGTGTAATGGATTTAAAATCCTGTGCCAAGTAATCTGGGATCAACATTGGATCGACCAAACGATCTTCAATCTGTACAGGCACATCATTTTCATAATGCACGATAATCGAATGAAACAATTTTTGGCCTTCCCGAATCTGCATCAACATGCTTTGTTCAGTATTGGCCTGAATCTGTTCCAAGACCAACACTTCGGCATGATGTTTATGATTTCGGGCAATAATTTCTTCGGCAATATTATTGACATGGAATAAAGCCGTTCGACCTTGCCCTTCGGCCACAAAAGAACCGACACCTTGGATACGCACCAATAAACCTTCGCTGGTGAGTTCACGTAAGGCACGGTTCACGGTCATACGACTACAACCGAGTAAATTGACCAGTTCACTTTCAGAAGGAATCTTTTTATTAACCGTCCATGTCCCTTCATAAATCTTTTGCGAAATCATTTGTTTCACACGTAAGTACAAAGGAACTGGACTATCTTCTTCTAGAGACAAATCCAAATCATTTTGCTTTGTCACTCTTGACATTGGCTAAAACTCATACTAAATATTCTAAGTCATTGTATATTGAATTAATGCAAATTGTATATACAAGCCTATACAAATAAACATTTTAGCTTAAACCCTCTTCTGATCCTCTAAATTTATATTTACAAAAGTCCCTCTTCCACTTATACCGTATAGCGTTTACTTAAACCCCATTCCGCCAAGATACGACGGTACAGGGTCGAGGAACGATCTGCTTCAAAATGAGCCTCCATACTAATATCTAAAGGCAATTCTTCGGGTTTCTGTGCCTCCACCATTTCCTGATCTTCTGCAAAAATCTGCGCATTAAAATCATAAACGGCCTGTAAATCTCCCGTAGTATCAAAATTACGGGTTAAAGGTACAAACAAACGGGTCTTGTTATGTGAGATTGGGCAGCAGGCATTTAAAATCTTGAGCACGCCATCATTTGGAAAATGGATCGTCAGTAGCGCTGAAAATGGTGGATAAACATCAAAAATCCGCTCCCACACAAAATCATCTGGCGCGAGATGCTGCATTCCATGCGGATAATTGCTGACATTGCTGGTGTAGTTTGTATGCAAGCCATAATCAGTACGTTCAGTCGAGTATTTGGGTACGACTGGATTATCTCGGTCTGCAAAAGCCTGATGATGTACCCAAGCAAAATGTGCCACATCAATAAAGCCTTCTAATTGACGACCACTTGAGCCAGCAATATCCACGGATGGCGGCAAAATGGCTTGATGCTCCTCCTGTTCCCATGTATCCAACACAGGGAAATTCGCCAAACTTTCTTCTCTGCCAAGAATACTGGTCCAGACCAAGCCATATTTTAAAACCACGGGAAACTTGGTCAGAGAAAAACGCTCTGAGATTTTCGTTAAATCAGGTTGAGCTGGGATTTTGGTACATTTTCCGTCTTCATTGAAATGCAGTCCATGATAAGGACAGATAATGGTTTCACCCTCCACCCAACCTTTACTCAACGGCACACCGCGATGCGGACAAATATCCCGAGCCAGATGAATCTGCCGTGTTTCAGTCTGATACAACACCAGATTCATATCCAATAAAGTGACTTGCTGTGGTTTGTGAGTTACGTCTTGAATGCGTGCGACTGGATACCAATGCTGCGCAAGAATCTGCCAATCCTGATCATCAAATTGGCTGTGACATGGCTTATTTGGAAGATTGATGAATGGAATTGCGTTCATATCCTGTGCTCATTTTTTAATGTTTTCTCTGTTGTTTGTAGTGTGGAATAGATCATTATTTTCGTCTATTAGAATGAATTACATGCATCATTCTAAAAATTAGAACAGTATCGGCATTAAAATTGCTTTTGTATTTGCACTAGTTTTTATATTGAGAGCACGTAATGGCCCTGCCATTTTCACGTTTTGCAGAATATTTTATGGCTGTAGCCAAAACAGGAAGCTTGAGAAAAGCAGCCGATCAACTTTTCATTTCTGTATCCGCAGTCCATCGGCAAATTGTTCTGGCGGAAGAAGAACTTGGGGTGAGCTTATTCGAACGACTTCCGAATGGGTTAAAACTGACTTTGGCTGGTGAATTGCTCTATGCCGATTTACGCACTTGGCAAAAAGGCTATCAAATTACGCAAAAACGTTTAGGTGAAATTCAGGGCTTGCAGCGAGGCTCGATTGAGTTTGGAATGATTTCTGCATTGAGCGAGAGCTTTGTCAGCACTGTTATTCAGTCGATTCACCAACAATATCCATGGATTAATTTTCAGATTCATGTATTGGACAGTGACAATGTGGCGGATCTGGTGATGAATGCAGATCTCGACTTTGGTTTAATTCTTAATCCTAAACATCAGCATCAGTTACAGATCAGTGCATTTATAGAAATGCCCTTAGGCTTTGTGATTCCCAAGCAGCATCATTTAGCCCATAAAGAAAAAATCTATTTCTCGGATACATTGGAGTTTAATCATATCCTGCCTGCCGAACCTTTGATTATTCATGATCATGTTACGGCCCTATATAAAAAACAGGACTTTCATCCACCGCATAAAATTGAATGTAATGATATTCGTATGATGATTGCCTTACTCAGACAAAACCTAGGTATTGGCCTGATGAGTTATCTGGATGCCGCGCCATATATTGAAAATGGTGAATGTGTATTTAGAACAATTGACGATAATGGACTGCATCCGATTACGGTTGCATTATGTGTTGCACCAAAACGGCAACTTTCCCGGATTGCGCAAATCATGATGAATCAAATCATTGCAGAAATGGAAGCACTAAAATTGCGCATGTATAAACATATTTAGCAAATAAAATTGTATTTTTGCACCAAAATAAATCAATTAAACCATTGATTTTAATAAATATAATATTTGACACCCGATTATTCTATCGAGTAATTTGATGTGAAGATTCAATGATTTCACAATTCAGGCATTGCTATGGTTCAGTCCAATACAGACATTGATTTTACGACCAATTATCCTCGAGATATGATTGGTTATGCTGATCGCCCTCCACACGCCAAATGGCCCAATCAGGCAAAAATCGCTGTCCAGTTTGTGCTGAATTATGAGGAAGGTGGAGAAAAACATATCCTGCATGGTGATGATGGTTCAGAACAGTTTTTGTCTGAAATCAGTGGTGCCGAAAGTTATCCTGCACGACACCTTTCAATGGACTCAATCTATGAATATGGTTCACGGGTCGGTTTCTGGCGGATTCAGCAAGAATTTGCCAAACGCCAATTGCCCATGACTATTTTTGCTGTGGCGATGGCGTTGCAACGAAATCCACTGGTGGTCGAGGCGATTAAACAGCACAACTATGATGTGGTCTCGCATGGCTTACGCTGGATTCATTATCAAAATATGGATATTGAAACCGAGAAGCAACATATGGCTGAAGCCATGCAAATATTCAAAGACCTGTTTGGTAAAATGCCAACGGGTTGGTACACAGGACGCGATAGCCCGAATACCCGCCAATTATTGGCTGAATATGATCATGTGCAATATGACAGTGATTATTACGGCGATGACTTACCTTTTTGGACAACACTCAGTAATGAAACGGGCACAACACGACCGCATTTAATTATTCCCTATACGCTCGATACCAACGATATGAAGTTTGCTTCACCGACTGGTTTTAATCGTAGTGAGGATTTCTTTGAATATTTAAAAGATGCTTTTGATGTATTGTATGCGGAAGGTGCATCGAGTCCGAAGATGCTTTCGATTGGTATGCATTGCCGGATTTTAGGACGGCCTGCCCGTTTTAAGGCGCTACAACGTTTTCTAGACTATGTTCAAAATCATGATCGGGTCTGGATTTGTACCCGCCAACAAATTGCTGAGCATTGGTATACGCATCATCCTTATCAAGGATAAGCAGTCTTACCAACAATCTATTGATATACAAATAATTATAATAATCTTAACGGGGTCTTGCCGAGTTCTCATCCAATTTCAAGATAAACCTGCGGTTCGCCCTACTTTTCTTTCGGGAAAAGTAGGCAAAACCATTGTCATTTGCAAAACCTGTCCACTTCTTATATCTACCATATACTAACTAGCTGTATAAAACTTTATATATTATTGACACCATGCAGGTTGCAAATGACGTTTCCGAGTATCATATTTTCTGTATATCGCTCCATCTACTTAGGCTATTTTTGCCATGTCCATACTCCGCTGTTGTAACAGCTTTACGGCTTGCTTTGCTTGCCAAGCCAACTCCATCATATCCAGATCAGGAATCTGATCATTCTCCATCACCATTTTCCCTGCAACAAACATGGCCTTGATATGCGCCCGTCCAGCACTTGCCACAGGCCCTATCGCCAAGTCATGTAAACCGAAATAACGTGGATCGTCCAATTGATACACCACCAAGTCGGCCTGTTGCCCTACTTCAATCGTACCAACTTGATCTAAGCCCAATATCTTGGCGCCGCCCGCTGTTCCCCAACGGATCACATCCTCAATACTGGCAGCATCTGCACCACCTTCAAATTGCCCGCCCTGATATTGTGGTGTCGCCAACATGCCCTTTCTGGCCCGTTGCAATAACCATGTAGCATGGGTTTCAGACAACATATCTGCGGCTTCGTTGGAACCCGCACCATCTACCCCAATCGAAATCGTCATGCCTGCCTGTTCCAGTGCAACAAGATCAGCAATACCACTGCCCAAACGTGCATTACTCTGCGGACAGTGCGCGATTCCAGTTTGAGTTTGGCCCAACAACTGAATTTCTTCAGGCAGTAGTTTCACTAAATGCGCAAACCAGACATCACTTCCGATCCAGTCCTGTTCAGCGCAAAACTGGACTGGAGTCATACCAAATTTGGCTTTGGCAGCATCCAGATAGTCCACCGTTTCAGATAAATGACTATGCATCCGAATCCCGAATTGTCTGGCGATTTTGGCACTTTCCCGCAATTGTGCCGCTGTGGTCGAATGCAAGGTTGAAGTCGGTGCCATCACAATTTTTCGAAATGCATCTGAACCTGATTGATGATATTGCTGTACCAAACGCTCAATATCCATCATATAGTCTTCAAACTTCTCAGGGCGTAATGCTTGCGGCAACTCACTTTCCAAACCGCGCGTAAGCGTTGCACCACCACGACACAACACAAAACGCATGCCTAATTTTTCGGCTTCATCAAATAAAATTGCTGCACCATCGAACGGCATCTTTGGCCAATACAAATAATGGTGATCCGCCACTGTTGCGCAGCCTGAACGCAATAACTCGATTAAGCCAATCCGTACCGCAACCCTGAAAGTGTTTTCATCAAATGCACCACGAAACCGATACGGCGTACTGGCAAGCCATGAGGTCAGGTTTTGATTCAGTCCTTGTGGCTCGCCCTTCAATAAAGATTGGAATAAATGATGATGTGTATTCACCCACGCAGGATAAATTACACATTCTTTGGCATCAATCACCTGTTCATTCGGCTGGGCAGTTAACTGGCCGAGTTCAGTGATTTTACCTGCCTGAATACGAATATCACTGAATGAGCAACGCGCTGCATTGCCAGATAACCCTGTCAAAATGGCATGTGCATTTTTAATTAAATAACTATGATTCAGAGACATTAGACTCATACTTGCTCACTCTCATGCCATTTGTTTAAAAAGAACTGACTTAATAAAGACATCAAGACAAATAAGCCTAAACCTGTGCAGGTAATCAGGAATAATGCAGCAAACATCAGAGGTAAATCTAACTGAAAGCCTGCTTGCAAGATTTGATAAGCCAAACCTGCACTGGTTCCACCTGCTCCAGCAACAAATTCGGACACCACAGCACCGATCAGTGCCAAGCCACAGGAAATACGTAAGCCACCAAAGAAATAAGGCAAAGCGTTCGGTACCCGTAAGCGCATCAGAATCTGCCAGCGACTGGCTTTATTGATTTGAAAAAGATTGAGCAAGCCTTTATTGACACTACGCAAGCCCAAAGTGGTATTGGTCAGTATTGGGAAAACCGCAACCAGCATGGCACAGACCACCAATGCCAAAGTTGTATTTTGAATCCAGATAATGACCAATGGTGCAATCGCAACAATCGGTGTGACCTGAAATAAAATGGCATAAGGCATAAAACAGGCTTCGACCACACGACTTTGTACAAACACAAAAGCCACCAATGTGCCGATAATCACCGCACACACAAAAGCCAATAAGGTGATTTTTAGCGTGACCCATAAACTGCCAAATAACACACTGGACTGATTGACCATCGCCATAACGATATCACTCGGCTTTGGCACCACATAAATAGGCACTTCTAGCTGTTGAAAACTCAACTGCCAAAACAACAGGAAGATCAAACCAAGCCCAAGTGGCGCAGCAATACGTTGTACAGTTGGATGTTGTATCAAAGGTTTAATCATGATGATGTCCTCCACTTGCTTCAGCCAATAATTGCGATAGATGCGAACATTGTTGAATAAAGATGTCTGAGCTTCTAAAGGCTTCATCACGCAGATAAGGCCCTTCAATTTCCAGATCAGCGACCACCCGCCCAGGTCGAGCCCCCATCACAATCACGCGCGAAGATAAATACACCGCTTCATAAATACTATGCGTGACAAAAACCACGGTTAAATCACGTTCAGACCATAATTGGCGAATATCGCTATCCAGTTTATGGCGGGTAAATTCATCCAATGCGCCAAAAGGTTCATCCATTAACAATAAGTCGGGTTCCGTCACCAGTGCCCGAGCCAACGAAGCACGCATTTGCATGCCCCCTGAAAGTTCGCGTGGATAAGCTTTGTTAAACTTCTCTAAACCCACTGCTGCTAAAGCCGCCATCACTTTCGGAGTGCTAACTGATTTTGAGATATGTTGTAAATCGAGTGGCAAACGAACATTGTCTTCAATATTGCTCCACGGCATGAGCGTTGCTTCTTGAAACACCATAGCCATTTTGCATTGGGATTGAATATCAGCTTTACCATTCCAGCGCACCACACCGGCAGATGGGTGCTCCAGATCAGCAAACATTTTCAGTAAGGTACTTTTACCGCAACCTGATGGCCCGAGTAATGAAACAATCTCACCACGTGCAATATTTAAATCTAAACGCTGTAATGCATTGGTGCCATTCGGATAAGTTTTCTCTACACCTCTGGCCATGATCATTGGCGTGACAAAGCTTGAAGATTCATGGATTGGCGTATCCATTGGTAAAGCAGAATTCATATGGTTTCCCCTTTGTGCCAGTGCCCTATTTTTTAACCCTAAAAAATCCTGATCGACATTCCAGATTATTTGGCTGGTTTAATAAATTGCGTGGTATAAGCGGTTTTCCAATTGGTTTTAGTGTTCAGCAACCCTGCACTCACCATAAAATCTCGCGTTGCTTTCCAACGTGCATCCGTCATGACGCCAATGCCTTGAGTCTTGGCATCGCCACCATCAATCAATTTCAATTTCCGCATTTGCCCCACAGCAAACGTGAGTAATTCATCATTCATATTCGGATTTTCTTTTTTAATGATGCTATTGCCCAAGCGTGGATCAGCCAAATAGTTTTTCCATCCCTCCATAGACGCCTGAACAAAGCGACGCAGCACATCAGGTTTGTTTTGAATCACGTCATTTCGTGTCACTAAAATACCGCCATAAGCTGGATAGCCAGCATCAGCAAATAAAAAGAAATTACTCGATGGTTCTGCTTTTTTGGCCTGAAAGACTTCAGAGGTCGCATAGGCTTGTTGTGCGACATTTTTGCCTGCTAAAAAAGGCTGCATATTGAAGGTATACGGGCGAGCTTGTGCTGCATCTAATTTATATTTACCTTTTAACCAAGGCCACCAGCTTGCTTGTCCACTGGTCGAGACCAGGATCGTTTTTCCTTTCAGATCGGCCAAAGACTTTACATCGTTATGGGTTAGTACACCTTGCGGATCAAACTGAAATGGCGCCGCAACCGCTTTAATCGGAAAATTGCTTTCAATGCCTTTTAAGACCTGTAGATCATAGTTAATAATAATGTCAGCACGTTTTGATAATAATAAAGTCATGTTGTTGACTTGTGGCCCACCGATTTTAATATCGACATCAAGGCCGTATTTTTTATAAATTCCTTGTGCTAGTGCCTGATAATATCCACCTTGCTCAGCTTGCGCATACCATGTGGTTTGCAACACAAGTTTATCGGCTGCATAACTGGTTGAGCTGAGAACGGTGACAAAGCCCAATAACGCGCTCGCGATAACAGTACGTCGTCCTTTGCCTACATAGTGCTGAATATTCATAAGTAACACCCCTAAATCTGTATGGATTCATCTTGCTATTCTTTTTAGGGGGTCAATCAATGTATAAGCTACACATTTCTCTCAAAGCCAAACCCAATTGGCTTTGTCCCCGAAAGAGGAACAGCAAACGCTGTAGAGCAATGTCCCGCGTGTTTGGTACACACTGACCGCTTATACTCAGTAATGATTTAGCAAGCTCTGTGCCAAGATTGCTTTCACTTTATTTTTCATAGGCATAATCTAGTTTGAATTTATTTTTGATTATTTTTAGATGAATAAACAGTATTCATTATCTTGTTTTGTAGGCCATAAAAAATAAGACTGTATTAAAAATGCACTATTTTAAAACAGCTCAATGCGCAGAAATGAATCACTGACGCTGACGATTTAAATCCATATAAATATTTCAATGCAATCTTTTATAGATTGCTTGTTCATCTCGACACAACTGTTCAACCAACAAATCTTTATCAGTTTCCCGATATTTCATGCTCAAGCCCATTGTATAAATTGCTTGTGCTGATTGCCCTCCACGAGCTGCTTTATAAACTGGTATAAAAAATGCTTATGTGTTTATGTCAGAGTAGAAGCGTTCAGCATGCAGTCACAACAACTGCTATGTGGGTCATTGCTCAGAAATCAGCTCACGCTCTTCATAAGAAAATATCTTTTGAAGAAAGTGCGGCTCTTTTTTGAATGTGACCCCGTCTCTTTCAATGCATTGGATTGGGTCACGGTTTATCCAAAAGATGAGGTTGAAATATGAATAGCGCTAACATGACTCCAATCGCTGAAAATGACTACAGCTTAGAAGAACTACAAAAAGAAGCCCGTATGGGTGCTTTGGGACAAGAAACCTTTGAACGTGAAGTTCGGGTGATTGATTTATCCAACTTTGAACAACGAAAGTATGAGATTGCAGAACAGCTTTGGGCAGCAGCAACGGATATCGGTTTTTTTCAGGTCGCAAATCATGGTATCCCATTGGAACAGATTCAAACAGCTTTCGAGATGACACAGCAGTTTTTTGCTTTGCCCGAACCTGTCAAAGCGCGTTATCCACTGAATCGCAATGCGGGTTGGGAAAGTAAGGCACAAGTTCGTCCTTCGACCAGTACGCCAGATCAAAAAGAATCCTACCAAATCACTCGTCCCCGGATGGAAGGACTTTACCCAAGTGAGCAGGAATTACCGAACTTTAAAAAGACCATGCTGGAATTTGAACAGGCATGCTGGCAAGTCGGTATGAAAATACTGTCCTGCTTTGCTTATAAACTGGGTTTTGCCGATAACTTCTTTGCACTGGCGCATGATCCTGAGCAGGACAGCTATCAAAGTACCTTAAGAATGCTACATTACTACGCAATTGATCCAGCGCTTAAAGATCAATTGGGACTATGGCGTGCGGGTGCACATACCGATTTTGACTGTTTAACCCTGCTGTTCCAACGTCAAGGACAAGGTGGTTTGCAAGTCTGTCCTGGCAAGGATATGGAACAACAGCAATGGACCAGTATTGAACCACTCGACCATGTGATTACCTGTAATATTGGCGATATGCTGATGCGTTGGAGTGATGACCAGTTACCTTCTAATTTCCACCGTGTTAAAAACCCAGAAGCCAATGAATATCAAGGGCCGCGTTATAGTTTGGCATTCTTCTGCCAAGCCAATGAAGATGTGATCATTGAAAGCCCACAAAAGAAATATCCTGCAATCACGGCGAAAGAATATTTAAAACAACGCATCAGCGCCAACTTCAAAGGTAAATATTAATCCTCTATTCTTTGCAGACAGAGATAGATCGTCTCTGTCTGTTATTTCAGCTTTAGTCTATTTATTTTTATCATCTATGGTGGTGTTTGCGGTCTTTTGTGCGATCTCTTCAGATTTCTTTTCTTGGGTCTTTTTTGAGGGATAATGATTTTTCCAGTGCCTAAACCTCGGAAGAAATAATTAAAAAGATAAATAAATAAAAAACCAAAATAAAAAAACGGGAATATGGTAAAGACACTAAAGGTACTTTCCCAAAAAAGTACACCGATCCGATAATTATAACCGAACTGGATAAGTGCACCTCTACGACTACCATCCTGAAAGGAGATATTCTCTAAAAGAAAATGACTCATCCCCATGATAAAGCAGAATAAAAATATCCCTGAAACAATTGTTTTTTTAATCAGTGGCTTCTCCAGCCACGGGTATTTCTTCGATGCCTCAAACTCAGCTTGAAAGAATTTACGATAAATTTTTTCCTGAAACGCTTTGTTCACGCCTACTTTCTGAATAAATAACAGGCACATGTAACAACCCAAAACAAAGGCTAAAACAGTACAATAAATACTTGAAAGAATAGTAAAAAATGGCAATGGCCCTTTAGTCCCCACCGTAATCAACATCTGCTCTGTGATATAACGATAAATCTCATACTGCCACTGATTGCGTGGATATGCTGGAAATAAAAAGAGTGGTAAAACGAATACAATAATCAAAAGTGTGGTATGTATTTTCGTTTGTCTTTTTTCTTTAGCTTGTTGTTCAAGCACCAAACGCCTTTGTTCTAATTTTTCTTGCTTCTTTTGCTTTGTATGCTGTTCAAGCAATTCTCTTGCTACATAGCGTTTTGTTGACATAAAAAAAGAAATAAATATTTAGGTTATATACAAAAAATCTTAATTAAAAAAAGATTCGAATATTAATATGCTTGAGGATTCTAAATTAAAATGAATCACCTTCCAATATTTTAGTGTCAATATATTTTTCAATATACAGTCAGAGATTGATGATCTCTGACTGAGCTAAAGCTTCAGTAATCCATAAAGGTTGAGATAAATGATGCACATCGCAATTACTGCCGCCACCAATCCGATCTAGCACTAAAAAATCACTGTTTGCTTCTAAGGTAATTAAAGGATGGTGCCATACCCCTTGATGATAGGTAATTCCCTGCTGTCCATTGCTGATAAAAGCATAAATTAGCTGTTCATCAGGTCGTGTTTTGTCAAATGGTAACGCCACAACAATAATAAATTTCTGCTGCTGTAAAGGAATAAAAGACTGCGAACCATACGGATGCCGTTCTAACATCTCAATTTGGAATGGAATTGATGTTGCAAACAAATTATGAAAAATGCTCATCCCAACAGCAACATGATCACCTGAAATTTGCGCCAGTGATAAGGCGTGATAACGCTCAGTGAGTCCCTGATTAATCGGGATAAAGTCTTTGCCGCTCTTTTCAATGACCTCACCAAAAGCAGCAAAACTGTCCTGAGTTAAAGGTTGGATCTCAATATTTTTTTCATGCATATGTTTATTCTCTGCCATTTCTTATCAGCCCCATTGAATCACAATGAGGCGATTACTCATGAGAAATTATTCAACCACTTTTCCCCATAAACGAATCCGGCTAATTCCACCATCAGGAATCATATTGACTCGGATATAATTCACTTTTTGATGCTGAATGACTTCTGCTAGATATTCATGAATATTGTCCATCGTTAAAGGTTGCTGTTCCAATAAAAATGGCCAGAACATACTCTGTGGAATCAGTTGTGCATCGGTTGCATCTTCAATATAAGTCGCTTGTATTGAACAAAATGCGGGGAAATTGCCTTTGAAATATGCGGTATCGACTTCAATTTTTTCAACTGATCCAGCTTGTCCCAAAGCAATAATGCACCAATCAAAACCAGGTGCACGACGGCGTTTAGTTTCCCAGCCATCACCCATGTTTAAACCACGATCAGGATTGAGCAAATTATTTGGATGCCCAAAATGTGCATCACTAAAAGCCACAATACGCCCACCATTTTTTAAACCAATCAGGTCGATCTGCTGGGATGTATCTACATTTTCGACCACCACACGGCCATACACCCTTAAACGGGCAATCCCGCCATCAGGGAAAATGTTAATGCGAATATGCGTGATTTTCTGTGCGCTACAATCAAAAAAATGATGCTGGTCTGGAGATAAAACCGAATTTTCTAATAAGGGTATCCATTCAATATTGTCTAATTGATTGTCTGGTGCATAACATCCTTCTACAGAGGCAGAAGCTGGATAATTGCCTGTAAAGAAAGAAGTATCAATATCAAATCCAGATACCAGCCCTGCCACACCTAGACGGACAATACACCAATCATAGCCAGCTTCACGCTTGCGTCGGGTTTCCCATCCGTCCATCCATTTACCATTGTCATCATATTTTCCCTCAACAAATTGAGCTGGCGTGCTTTGCAACATTCTTTCTGCCTGTGCAAAGAACTCGTCTGAACAGCTCACAATCGTTGCACCAATTCGGGCATCAGCAAGATTAGTTAACGCTTGAAAATGGCTCGGTAAAGTTACTGTTTTGGCAATATGCACTGTCATCGATCAATCCTGAACATTTCATTTCTATTCTGTTATGCAAAAACCAGTCCAACTGGTCTGACCTGTTATCAAAATATAGCGATTTTTTATCAGGAACAACAACAAAAATAGAAATTTTGTGTAGAATCAAATTGTTCATTTTAAAGATAAGGTACGTGGCTTATGAGTCCACAAGCAATGCTCAATGGAAAATCATCTCAGGTGACTGAGCAAGCTGTGGAAGTGATTCATCAACGCATTCAGCAAGGTACTTATCCTGTCGATTCAACACTCCCTTCGCAACGCGATCTTGCCGTCCAGTTAGGCATCAGTCGGGCCTCCTTGCGTGAAGCTTTAACACGTCTTGCTGCCTTGGGATTATTGGAAATCAAGGCTGGAAAAGGCGTTTATGTTATTTCAAAACATAGTCAGGCTGCCGAGCAATGGGAAGGTGAACACCGCGTTTCACTCAAAGATTTCTATCAATTACGCTATGTACTGGAAGGTTTTTGTGCCCTACTGGCTTGTGAATATTTAACTGAAAATGATAAATCGATCTTAGAGCAACATTACCAATTGCTTGCCGCTGCAATCAAACAACAAGACTGGACAACAGCTTCTGAGGCAGATTATGCTTTTCACCAGCACATTATTGAATTGAGCCACAATCAATCTATTATTCAAACACTTAAAATGCATACCGAATGGATTAAAAAGAGTCAAATTCTTCCTTTTGTTCAGCCAAATCTGGCATTTAAAACCATTCAGGAACATGAGCTGATTCTACAAGCCTTGTTTAGACAAGATGCAGAAGCGGCTGAAAAAGCCATGCAAGCGCATATTATTGGTGCGGCACAACGAGCAGGCGTATATTTCTCTCGACATGACAATTGAAGATCACCAGACTACTCAAATTAATTACTTAAATCATCACCCTGCACCACTTTGCATCATGTCCCGAACCACATCAATGCAAGCTCAATAATTATGCATTTTAATAAAGCATAACAACTGGTATGACCAGTAAAACCAGTTATTAAAATTGGCACACTTCTCGCTTAGAACTGTTTAGAAACTTTTTAAATATTTAGGATCTGAACAATGAATATTGCAATTGTTGGTGCTGGTATGGGTGGTCTAACTGCGGGTATCGCTTTAAAAAAATTTGGCCATCAAGTTACCATCTATGAACAAGCAGCCGAGATCTTACCTGTAGGTGCAGCGATTTCACTTTGGTCAAATGGCGTGAAGTGTCTTAATTATTTAGGTTTAACCGACCAGATTCAGGCCTTAGGCGGTCAAATGGAATCTTTGGCCTATGTTGATGGTCACAGTCAGCAAACCATGACGCAATTCAGCTTGTCGCCTTTATACAAGGAAGTTGGACAACGTGCCTATCCTGTTGCCCGAGCTGATCTACAGCACTTATTAATGCAACAATTTGGTCTGGAAGATATCAAACTGGGCATGAAAATGACCGCGATTGAAACGCATCAAGATGAGGTGACCATTCATTTTCAGGATGATTCTCAAATCAAAGCTGATTTACTGATTGGTGCAGATGGTACACATTCCCTCACCCGACAATTTGTACTCGGCTATCAAGTCGAACGTCGTTATGCAGGTTATGTAAACTGGAACGGATTGGTCGAAATTGATGAAACCATTGCACCTGCCATGCAATGGACAACCTATATTGGTGAAGGTAAACGCGTATCGCTGATGCCTGTTGCACAAAACCGTTTCTATTTCTTTTTTGATGTGCCATTAGATGCAGGGCTAACAAATGATCGTGCCTATTACAAACAAGAGCTAAAGGCCCATTTTAAAGGTTGGTGTGAACCTGTACAAAAACTCATTGACCGTTTAGATGCACATAAAACCAACCGTGTTGAAATCCATGATATTGAACCGTTTATGGACTTCTACAAAGGACGTGTCGTGTTATTAGGCGATGCAGCGCATAGCACCACGCCTGATATTGGACAAGGCGGCTGTCAGGCCATGGAAGATGCGATTTATCTTGCTCGTGCCCTGCAAATTAATACCTTTGGTCTGGAAGATGCATTGGCACGTTATCAAAACAAACGTAATGATCGTACCAAGGAAATGGTCTTAAGAGCGCGCAAACGCTGCGATGTCACTCATATGAAAGACCCTCAAGTCACCCAAGAATGGTATCAGTCTCTCTATCAGGAACAAGGTTCACATATCATGCAAGGCATTATAAGCAATATCGTTGGTAACCCACTCGATTAGAACTTTTTTAATGGTCGCCCCCTATTAAGGGGGCTTTTTTTTCAACGGACTTTTAAGACATAAAAAATGCATATCTCGATTGAAATATGCATTGATTGAACAGCTGATTCCTTAGAATTTATAAGTCAATGCAAAACGGTTCTGTAAGAAATTCTTGTCATAACGTGGAGAGGTCTGGATACCCGCAAAATTACTGACACTAAAACCTTTTAAAGCCCCTGTAAAATTATAAATCCCAAACAGCATATATTCAGATTGGTTTCGGCTGGCAACATGCTCTGCTTCCTTTAAATCCATAAATGAATAACGCGCTCCAGCAATCACCTGATCAGACACTTTGCCTTCCAAAGACAACATGAAGGCATTACCCGCACCTAAATCCTGAGTACTGGTAAAAAATGGCTGAGCAAAAATTTCACCTGAAGAGGTTTTGGCAGCATACGGCGTTAAAAGTGCGCCATTCAAATACCCCTCCCGATCCGGTTTAATATAGTTATATGCAACTTTTAAAGTCGCCTTAGGTAATAGCTTAACTGCCGTCTGTGCACCAAAAATCTGACTATTTACCTCACCAGCTAAAGCTTTGCCTTGATCTTTACCTGAAATATATTGCAGTGAAAATTCAGGAGCATATTTAATCTTCGGCATTGCCAAATCAGCTTGTGTATAGATCAAACGGGTATAGCCATCATAACTTTGATACCACACCTGCGTTTTTAGACTTCGATCTTCGGCTAAGTTGAACCGCTTCCCGACACCCACTGACCAGACACCATCGGTTTCCAGATTCGAGTTTTGACGAGAGCTTTTTGTAAACTCATCTTCGCCATAACTTTTATATTTATTGACTTTGGTCAGACGCAAGAAGTCGTCATTGTTTCCAATCTGGACATCGGCTGCCTGATATAAAAACATCAAAACACGACGGTCTGCATAATCCCCCATAAACGGTAAATTGAGACGCTGATTACCAATGGTCACTCTGGCTAAATCATTCTTCCAACTTAAATAAGCTTCTGCCAGACCATCTCGATCCTCTTGCAGTTCAGGTACTTCGTCATTTTTATTTTTCTCATCTAAACGGCGTTGTATGTCATATCCAACACCTGCCTGTATGCCATAAAAAGGCGCTGTTTCATATTTAATATAGCCGCCGATGACAGCCGTATCCTGATTCAGATTATCCACAAAATAAGCATTATTGAGTGAGTAATAGGTCGATTTCACTGCGCCATGAACACTTCCACAGGCAAATGCCGCAACCAGTCCATCACTCGCCTGACAATCTTGTTGCAGATTCAACAGATGATTTAGACTGGTATCAGCCGCCCATGCCTGCATGGCTGAGGTCATAGCGAGCATGAGCATTGCCGATTTTAATTTAAAATTTCTCATAAAATTCCCCGTAAGATTTCATTTAAAAATCGCTTTAGGTCTTTAAAATCCTGTTTTTGGCTTTTTCAAGACAAAAACTCCCCTAGACCTATTCAGTGTTGAATAAGCAACTTTTAAATTTTTCGAATAAAAAGTGTGGTTAGGTTAAAAAATCAGTTCCAAATCAATCTCGATCAATGCCCTGAATTTAGAGGCACTGTTGCGACATCAACAGACTTTTTACTTAATGGTAAGTGGTTAAAAATGATGTTAAGCAAAATGGCGGTGATACAAGCCGAGCTAATGCCTGAATGCAATAAGGTTTTTACCCAAGTTGGGAATTGTGCATAGAACTCCTGATTGACAATAGGAATCATGCCAATTGCCAGTGAAGTCGCCACAATAATCAGATTTTTGTGATCGTTATAATCAACTTTGGCTAAGGTTCGTATACCACTTGCGGCAACTGTACCAAATAACACAATGCCAGCACCGCCCAAAACAGGCATGGGAATCGAGGCAACCAGACGCCCCACGATCGGCAATAATCCCAGAATAATTAAAATGCCACCCGCAGTCGCCACCACAAAACGGCTTTTCACCCCTGTAATGGCAACCAACCCGACATTTTGAGCAAAAGCCGTTTGCATAAATGAACCAAAGATCGGAGAAATTGCACTCGATAACATATCCGCGCGTAAACCATCACCAATACGTTTCGAATCCACTTTAGTTCCAACAATTTCACCAATCGCAATAATATCGGCAGTAGTTTCCGTCATGATCACTAAGGTCACAATTGTCATGGAAAGAATGGCAGAAAACTCGAATACAGGAGAACCGAAATGAAAGAAGCTAGGAAATGCAAAAATAGAACCTGCAGCAACCTTTGAAAAATCAGTAAATCCAGCAATATAAGCAAGCACAGTCCCTAGAATAATTGCTGCCAAAATTGCGAGCCGACGTAAAATCTGGCTACGCAACATACTAAAAATAATCACAATCGCCAGCGTCATCACCGCTAAACCAACATTGGCTGGATCACCCCAGTTTTCAGCTTTAGGATTACCTCCCATAATCCAGCGGATCGCAACAGGCATCAGTGAAATACCAATCATGGTAATCACACAACCCGTCACTACAGGTGGAAAGAAGCGAATAATTTTTGCGAAAAATGGCGTCAGTAGTAAACCAATTAAAGAGGCGACGATCACAGCACCAAAGGCAGATGCTAATCCTCCACCCGTACTCACAATAGCCAGAATGGTCGCAACGCCTGCAAAAGAAACACCCTGTACAATCGGTAATTTTGCCCCGAAATGTTTAAAACCTATGGTTTGTATAACCGTCGCCAGACCACCTACAAATAAGGCAGCAGCGACCAGTAATCCAATTTCTGAAGCTTCCAGACCTGCTGCGGCTCCAATAATCAATGGCGGTGCGATGATTCCACCATACATAGTCAACACATGCTGTAAACCATATAAGATGTTTTTATTCATGCCTAAATATTGATGTTCTGCCGAGATCAGTTCATCTCGTTCTGGATGGGTGTTGTCTTGATGCATGGTTAATTCCTCAAATTAAATTCATAAGGTCCACATTGCTTGCGTTGATTTAGCTACCACGATAAGTTGAATATGAAAAAGGACTGATCAATAAAGGCACGTGATAATGCTGTTGCGTATCCACGACCTTAAAATCGATACAGACGCTTGGATAAAAACTGTCTGTGTTCAAAGCCTGAAAATAATCCCCCACTTCAAAAATCAATTGATAATTGGCTTGGATGAATGAGTCGATTTTGAATGCAGGAATACGACCATCTGCATCCGTGAACTGTTCATCCAGCAAAATATATTGATGATTGATTTCCTGACGTAATTTCACCAATACCTGACGAGCTGGCTGACCAAGTGATGCATTTAAAATATGTGTGCTAATACCCGCCATTATTGAATCTCCTGTTTTAAACGAATCAAGGCAATTTCAGCCAACTGTTGTTTTACTTCGGCTTGCTCTTGTTCAACCGTATTGAGCAATCGACGTTGTAGTTCAGACAAGATCTGTTGCCCCGAACGACCCGCAGCGCGAATCAGGAAAATATGTCCAAATTTGTGCTCATAGTCTAAATTGCCCTGATATAGCGCCAGTTGTACGACAGCGTCCGTTTCAACTTGGGCTTGTTCGCGTTGAGAAAATTGCTGTTCTTTTTCAGACAATACCGATGCTGCTTTTTTCTCACCAATGCGCGGATGTTGTGCCAAAGCTTCTGCAATATCAGACCATGACCATGTCTGGGCTTGCGCATCAGCAATTTGATAAAGCTGGTCTATAGACAGATAAGGACGTTGTTGTACCAGTTCAGAACCCCAAGTCGGGATATGTACACACGCTTGTAACACACGCCCTGCTTCCACTGAGTCCAGTTGATTGAATGTTTCTAGCTGCATCGCTGCTCCAATTTAACGCATTGTCTGACTGGTCAGACCAGATGTATTAAATTAAGCAATGACTATGCCAATTATTATGCGTGAAGCTTTCAATAGCATTTATTAAAAATGAGCTGGATATCCAAATAAAAAAACGGCAATCACTGAGGATTGCCGTTTTATGTTTTTAATGGTAAATAAAGATTTAGTTCAAGCTATACGCAATCACATAATCTCCATGATCAGGCGATTGACGCGCGCCACCCGCAGTAATCAATACATATTGCTTACCTGATTTCGGTGACACATAACTGATTGGTGTACCTTGGCTGCCCACTGGTAAGCGTGATTTCCAAAGCTCTTTGCCCGAAGATGAATCTAGTGCACGCAAGTAATAATCTTGAGTTGCAGCAAAGAACACCAAACCACCTTGAGTTGCCATTGGACCACCAATGGTTGGCATACCAATCGGAACAGGCAAGCCCATTTTGATTCCCATCGGGCCAGTATCCTGTACAGTTCCCATTGGTACTTGCCATGCAACCTGACGGGTTTTCATATCCACTGCGGTCATGGTGCCATACGGTGGTTTTTGGCAAGGGATCATCAATTTCGACCAGAAACGATCTTTATTGACTTTGTACGGTGTTCCTTTCATCGGTACCGCGCCCATACCCGTATTGACTTTTTCTCCTCCATTGGCTTGAACAGCCAGATCTTCAGGTGTTTGTTCAATCAACTGAATCCATAGGCCTAAGCGCATGTCATTGACGAACATATATTGATGGCTTGGATCAAAGGCAATACTGCCCCAGTTCATGCCGCCTAGAGAACCTGGGAAACTTAATGATTTATCCGTACCCGGTGCGGTAAACAAGCCTTCATAACGCATTGATTTGAAGTTGATACGACACATCAATTGATCAAATGGTGTGGTCCCCCACATATCAGATTCAGTTAAGGTCTGGTTACCAATCTGTGGCATTTCTACCGAACGTGGTTGTGTCGGGCTGTATTGTTCTCCCGGAATATCCGCAGGCTTCACCGCTTGCTCAACCACTTTGGTTAATGGCTGACCTGTTACGCGATCCAATACAAAGAACTGGCCTGATTTAGTACCAATTACCACAGCAGGCTTATTTCTACCATCCTTCATTGGGAAATCCACCAAGCTTGGCTGCATTGGCAAATCAAAATCCCAGAGGTCATTATGCACCGTTTGATAAACCCACTTTTCCTTACCTGTAGTTGCATCTAAAGCAAGAACGGATGAGTTGTATTTGTGATCCAGTGGTTGACGATTACCGCCCCAGACATCGACAGATGAGCTACCCATTGGCAAGAATACCGTGTTCATCTGTGGATCATAAGACATCGCTGCCCATGAGTTTGCTGAACTACGTTTATAGGTTTCTCCATCCTTCAACACATAGTTTGGATCAGGATTGCGAGGATCAAAAGCCCAACGTAATTCACCTGTAATGACATCGTATGCACGAATAACACCACCTGGCATATCGGCAGCAAAGTTATCGGCAATACGGCTACCCACCACAATCACCGTACCGGCAATGGTTGGTGCTGAAGTGACTTCAAAACGTGGTGCAGTGGTTCCCTCACCCAAGCCTTTGAGCAAGTCAACGGTGCCTTCTACACCAAAGTCTTTACAACGTTCGCCCGTATCTGCATTGACTGCGATTAAGCGACCATCTGGTGTATTGGTATAAACACGACGTAGGCATGAGGTATTGTTTGCCACTGCTTTTACAGGGGTCGCTCCCGCTAGAGTCGGCTGAACCAATGCTTGCGTTGAGTCAAAATAAGCAACACCACGGCAACGCTCCCATGCATCCGATTTGGAATTGACTTCCGCTTTCCAGAGTTGTTTACCTGAATCAACTTCCAACGCGAAAATGTTGTTATGTGGCGTACACAGAAAAATCTTATTGCCCACTTGTAGCGGCGTCATCTGATCTTCTGCACCATTTCCCGAACCTGTGGTGAAATCACCCGTACGGAAACGCCAGACTTCTTTCAACTGATGCACATTATCACGTGTGATCTGATCCAATGCAGCAAAACGGCTACCCCCTGAATCCTGACCATAATGCGCCCAGTTGGTCTGCTTCATATCCGTTTTTACAGGAATCAGTGGTAATGCCTCACCAGAAGCCGTCACGGTTGGATGTGGCTGGAACATCTGATAAAGGCCAATGACCATGCCAATAACCGTCAATATTCCAAGACCATAAGCAGGTAAATCTGCACTTGGTTGAAATTGATAACGACGAATGGAAGGTAAAGTAAACATCAGGGCCGCAAATAAGCCTGCGGGAAACATCAGTCGAGAAAATAAAGGCCAGAACTCCAAGCCAGCATCAAACAACGACCAGACTATTGTTCCCGCGAATACCAATGTAAATAACCAGACACCCAGCGCTTTTTTCTTAAAAATAAAAAGTGCCGCGATCAGCGTTAATACACCTGAAATCACGAAATACCATGATCCGCCTAAGGTCGCCAGCTTTACGCCACCGACTGTAAAGAACAGCCCTGTCAGCAATAAAACCAGACCTAAAATAAAACACCATATTTTCAATATGGTATGCGAGCTTGAAGATTCAGACATCTGTCATACTCCTGTATTAGAAATTCACACGCATGCTCAAACCTGCAACCCATGCATCATCAACTTCTTTAACACCAGCAGGTTGATGAATATATTGCAGGTTCGGTCTTAACATGACCGCAGGTGACCACTGATAGGTGTAATTCAGCTCAACATTGAGCTCATCACGCTGAACGGGTACATAATCTGCAGCAAGCGCATCGTATTGGTCATAACCACGACTCTGGTTAATTTCAATTTGACGATCTTTATAACGATCATTTACGAGGTAATTGGCAATACCAAAACCAATTGAATCATTTGGACGACCATCAAAAGGCCCTTTGTACCAGAGTGCCAGTTGCTGGGTACTGTTGACTGCTGTAGTGGCTTTATCATTCACCACGGCATTGAAACTGACGTACAAACCACGTTTTGGATCGTCGCCTTTTTGGCTGAGTTGTTGTTGTGCATTGAGCCAGAAACTATGTTTACCATCATGTACCTTGCCCACGGTCGCAATATCATTTGCTTCAGCAGTTGAATAGAGTGCCCCGACTTTATATTCACCAGACAAGCCATTAAAGGCAGCAAGTTTTGGTCGCCATGCCAGTTCTACAGGAATGGTCGCCCCTTTGACGTGGTCCATATCCAGATTAAAACCATCACTATTCCCATCAGTTTTAACATTGTCTGGATTGACCTCATAGACACCTACGCCCAGTGTCCATTCAGGTGCGAATTGATATTTAACATTGGCGCCCCATAATCCAACAGGTAAGTTGTACCAGATTGAACCAATCGACTTTCCAAGCTGACCGCCACACAGTAACAAGTTCTGAAATTCGCATTGCGAGCCATTAAAATCTTCTGACATGCCCATACGGCCAATCTTGAACTGCACCGTATTATCAACAAAACCCTTTTTCACCCATGCCTGACTCAAACGCCAGATTTTGCCGCGACCGTAGATTTCCTGTGAATTGCCTAGCGCACTAGAACGAGGATCTTTAATCCGATCTAGCGTTAGCGCATTACCATCACGTTTGGTGATTAAAAGACTGGCACTGGTATCTTTCCAGCCTGCAATTTTCTCTAAATCAAAATTGGCGCCTAAAGACAATTGCGCTGCATTTTTAAAAGTATTGTTATCGTCATAACCACCTTCCAGGTTAGTGGCACTTTGACTCATGATCGAGGCGGTAAATTTATAGCCTTCTTTTTCCAGTTGCTGACGCTGGCCATTCCAGTCACCCAGTAGCCATTGGCGATCCTGTGACCACGGCTGATCCGCAAAACTAGCTTGAGCAGCACATACCGCAACTGCCAGACAGCTCATTTTGAGTAATAATGCATTCGATTTCATATTCAGCCTCCTTGCCGTTTATTTCAGTTTCACAGCTGAACTGAGTTCAGATGTCGCACCTACACGGTCAGTGATATTTGCTGTCACTGAAGCAACTTGCGCTGTTGGTTTCCAAGTCAGCGTTGCAGTTCCTTGTGCATTGGTTGCAGCAACCGCTGAACCTAAATAAAACTCTGCTTCATTTGAATTTGCCGATGAGTTTCCAAAAAACTCGACCTGATAACGCTGATTCGGCTGCCCTTTTACTTCAACTGCAATTTGTCCTTTAGACAAGGTTAATTTTGGTGCCTGAATATTCTGGTTCGGTTGTGCATTACAGCCTTGCTCATTGGCCTGTTTACAGGTCTTCTGCAAGTTGGCAGGATCAATCTTGACGCCATGACCGCGCGAACCCACATAATGCGCATGCTCCAGTCCAGGAACATCAAAAACAATCGCGCCTACACGTTGATTCGGTACGCAGCTTCCGCCTGCTTCACAACGTTTAATCTCTTTAGCATTATTCCAGATTTGATTTTTAGTCAATGTAATATGTGCATCCGCGTCTTTCTCGGAACGAATCGCGATGCCGACCCGATTGCCATGTACTTTATTACTATCAAAGATATTGCCATCACCGGTCAGGTTAAAGCCGTTGGAATTATTGGTTAGCTCGTTATAAGCAATATAGTTACGCTTACCCCAGTTGATTTGTAAGCCATCTGAGTAATTTTCAAATTTATTGCCGATCACCGCATTGTCATTGCCCCACAGGATCTCAATGCCCTGTGAAGGTTCAGGATTTGCTGCTGTTGAAATAAAATGATTGTTAGCCACCAGATTAAATGCGGCGCCACGAGTTAACTCAAGACCATCACCATTGTCCTGAAAATAGTTATTCAGCACTTTGTTGTTATTGGTTGTGGTCGCTGTTGGATTACCTTTGCCATCATCACCCGTCAGCATCACACCTGCGCCGCCGTAGTTATGCATGATACGGTTATTTTGAATCAGGTTATTACTGGCACGGTTCATCAGAATACCGATACAGAAATGGCGGATTTCCAGCCCTTGAATGGTTACACCATTGATATCGCGCAATACAATACCAGGCAAAGTTGTGGTACGGACATTAGTCCCGAACTGCCCTTCAACCGCACCAGGACAGGCTTCAACACCAGTTCCTTTAATATAATTCGATCCATCGACTGCAATAAACTCACCTGTTTTTGCCCATTGCGTCCCAATGATTTTTACAGGCGCTTTGATCTCAGGTAATGGACTGTTGACCTTAATGGCATAAGGCGCTTTGCCTACTGCCTGAATCAGAATCTCGCTGGCTTCAGTCGGCTTGCTATTGGCTTGTTCAATTGCCCAACGCAAAGAACCTTTATCTTTATCATCCTGATAACGATCAACAACATAAGTTTCTGCTGCTGCCATTCCCGAAACCGCCATCGCCACAGCTAAAGTGCTTAAACGTAAGTAAATTGCTTTCATGTCTAAAAATCCTTTTTAAATTATTGTGTAGGTTGAACCGTTTTTAAAAACTGTTTCAGTTGCGTTACGTCAATCTGACCCGGCGCCGAAGCTTCACCAATCATGCCAAAACTGAAGCTGCCGCCCATATTGGCCGTCGCAATGCGGGAAATCGTCCCAAGTTTACCCATCGACATGGTGAGTAATGGCTTTTTAGATTGCTGACTGACTTTCAATGTCGCATTCATGAGGGTAAATACATCCTGTTTGCTTTGTGGCATGACTGCGATTTTAAGAATATCTGCCCCTAACTCATCTTGCTTAAGCAAGCGTTTAATGATTTCAGCCTCAGCGGGTGTTTTTTTAAAATCATGATTCGACATTACAATCAGCACTTTTTTCGCATGTGCTAATTTGACCGTATTCTTCACAATTTGCTGATCGCGGAACATTTCCACATCCAGCATATCCATAAATGGCTGCTGTAAATAAGCCTGATAGGTCTTGCCATAATCTGCATCACTAATGGTCAGTTGCCCGCCTTCATTATGAGTACGAATGGTAGCAATCATCGGCTTAGTACCGAGAATCTGTTTTAACTCATGTCCCAAGGCAATCACTTGCTTGCTATCACTGGCAAAGCTCAGTAAATCAATCCGAAATTCAGCTAGATCCGCATCAGCATTGGCGGCAATCACTTTTGCCTGTGCAATCGCCTGCTCTTTGGTTTTGGCTGTAATTGGTACAATAGTTTTCACAGGCAGTTTTGCCAGTTCAGATAATTCAACCTGTTTGTGTAGATTGTCCTGTGCTTGTACGCTTTGAACCATCAATAGAGGGCTAACAAGCAGCATTAACGCTGTCAATATTTTCATATCCATGAATATTTTTCCTTTTTTAATATGTTCCTTATTTAGATTAAGGAAAGTTAAGAATATGTCGTGTTGATCGCTTCAATATCATTTCGAGATAAATACTTGTCTGATACTCGGAAACGTCATCCGCAACTGTCTGAGTCAGGACCACATCAATAAAATGCCATTTCTGCGATAGTTTTGAGACTTGCTGGTCTTGAACGAGTTTTGCGGATGACAATGGTTTTGCCTACTTTTCCCGAAAGAAAAGTAGGTCGAGCCGACGGCTTATCCTAAAATAAGATGAGAACTTAATAAGACTCCGTTGTGAGCCTTAACCTTTAAATATCAAAGAACACGGTTTCATCATCACCTTGAATACGAATATCAAAGCGATAAACCACCTCACCATCCACTTCACTGCGTTTGGCGATTAAAGTCTGACGACGTACTGCCCATTCAATGCTGTTTAGCACTGGATCATTGGCATTGGCATCCACTTCATCTTCAAAATAAACACGGGTGTGTAAACCAATATTGATGCCGCGCGCAAACACAGCTACTGCGATATGCGGCGCCTGAATTGAACCTTTACGCCCAGCAACAGCGCCCGGTTTTACCGTATTAAAGCTCCAGAAACCTGTTTCAAAATTGGCACCTGTACGCCCCCATCCAAGAAAATGTGGATCGGCAGTTTTACCTTGAGTATCCGCCTGACTTGGATAAACACCATTTGCATCCGCCTGCCAGATTTCCAGTAATACATCTCTTAATGGCAAACCAAGACCATCAAACACCTGACCTTCGAGACGAATACGTTGTCCTTGAGTTTGCTCGTTGACTAACTGGTTATCAAAGTTATGCTCAAATACTTCAATATTGGCTTGTTGCGGTAATAAACCGATATGAACATAAGGACCACCTGTTTGTGATGGGGTTTCCTTTAATTCCTGAAAATTCCATGCATTCATCGTATGTCTCCCTTAAGTCAAATCATTTTCAAAATAAGTCGCACGACGACCACGAAGATGAATATCAAAGCGGTAACAACGACTATCTGCTTCGATAAAGTTGTTTTTATCTTCCAGTGCGATCAAGGCACGACGCTGATCTTCCGACGGAATAGTTTTCAAAATCGGGCAAGTATCAATCAAGGTATCGCCTTCAAAATAGAACTGCGAAATCAGACGCTGTGCCCAACCATCTGCAAGTAGGGAGAAATGAATATGCGCTGGACGCCATTCATTAATACGGTTACGCCACGGATATGGGCCCGGTTTGATGGTACGGAAAATATAAAAACCATTTTCATCGGTTAAAGTACGACCACAGCCACCAAAGTTAGGATCCATCGCACCAATGAATTTGTCATTCGGATGACGATAACGACCTGATGCATTAGCTTGCCATACTTCAAGCAAGGCATTTTTTACAGGGCGGCCAAACTGATCACGTACATAACCATGCACAATGATACGTTCACCAACAGGTAGACCTTCTTTGGCATAGTTCAAGATCAGATCATTATCTTTAGGGCCAAAGATATTCGGTGAAAAATGCGGTGAAGTGACTTCAGTCAACGTCTCATTAATAGAAATCAATGCATTCTTTGGCGAGCGTAATACACTGGTCTTATAACCAGGTGTATATGCTGGCGGATGATCATCAGTATTACGTTGTGGGTATGCACCTAATGTATGCTTTAACATGCCTGTCTCCTTAATCCTGTGGTTGTGCCGCAACTGGTTGCACATCGATGCCAAGTTCTTTAAAGACTTCTTCTGCCATATGCATCGCCGCATTTGCTGCTGGCAAACCTGCATATAAAGAACTATGTAAAATCAGTTCTTTCAGTTCATCCTTAGTGACACCGTTGTTGAAGCAGGCACGTAAATGCATTCTAAGTTCGTCTTCACGGCCCAATGCCAATAAGATGGCAATCGTGACCAGACTACGGGTATGACGTGGCAAGCCTTCACGCGACCACACTTCACCCCATGCAAAACGACTAATAAAATTCTGGAAATCCTGATTGAAATCATTAAGGTTCGCTAAAGAGCGGCCGACATGTTTTTCACCCAGTACTTCGGTACGGACTTTTAGTCCTTGCTGATAACGTTGTTCATCATTCATGAACGTTGCTCCTCATCTTGAAAATATGAGCCTTAGGTTGCATCGGTATGAGCAACTAGAGATTTAACAAAAATTGCGATGGCTGCTGCCGTAGCAGGAATCATCAACAAGCTGAGAATGGCGGTAAATGACCAGTCATTACCCAATAGCACTGCGCCAATCCATGCACCAAATACGGCACCAAAACGGCCAATACCTGTCATCCATGCCACACCTGTTGCACGACATTGCGTTGGATAGAAACGAGCGCTTAATGCCGGCATTGAAGATTGCGCTCCGTTAATCGCAACGCCTGCACATAACACAAGGATCGCCAATAACGTTGGATTGCTGAGGCTTTGCCCAACCGCAATTGCAAACAGACCAGCGAGAAAATAGAAACCTGAAATAATGCGGTTTGGATTGAAACGATCCATTGCCCAGCCAATGAATAAGGCACTGAGCACCCCGCCAAACTGGAACAAGCCGCCGATGAACGCCGCGCGTTCCATGGTTGCACCAGTCTCACGCATCAAGGTTGGTAACCAGCTGGTGAGCAGGTAAACCACCACTAAACCCATGAAATAAGTGGTCCACAATAAAACCGTACCTTTGGCATATTGTTTAGAGAACAGCATGCCAAACACATTTTTCTTTTCTGCCACAGCAGATTTTTCTTCCGGGATATGGAAGCTCTCAGCAGCCTGTGCTTTTTCAGGCGAAATATGGGTTAAGATGGTGCGAATTTTTGCTGAATCTCGACCTTTGACAATCAGAAAACGATAAGACTCAGGCAAGAACAAAATCACCAGAACCATTAGAATCAAAGGCGTCCAGCCACCCAATAAAAATAAGCTGTGCCATCCAAATGCTGGAATCAACCAGCTACTGATAAAACCACCTGTCGCCATACCGAGGTTATAACCACAGAACATACAGGTCACCATCAATGAACGTACCCGTGTCGGGCAATATTCAGAGAATAAAGTCGCTGCATTCGGCATCGCCGCACCAAGACCGATCCCCGTTAAAAAACGTAATACGACCAATTGATTCAGGTTGTCAGCATAAGCAGATGCCAAGGTAAAACCACCAAAAATCAACATTGCAACGGTTAAAACAATCTTGCGCCCGAAACGGTCAGCTGTTGGACCCGAAACCAGCGCACCAATGATCATGCCACCCAATGCCGCACTCATTACTGGCCCAAGCTGGGAACGGTCAATGCCCCAGTCCTGAGTCAATGCAGGTGCAATAAATCCCATTGCAGCGGTATCAATACCGTCAACAAATACAATGAGAAAACAAACAATTGCGATCATCCACTGATATTTACTAATTGGCGCATTATCAATTAATGCTTGTGCATCTACGCTATTTTTCGATGCAGCAAATTCCTGTGCCATAACTGCCTCCTTGTAGGCGAATTCCTTTCTAACCCTTGCGGTTATATGTTTTGAATAAACTTGGACAATGCCTGTTTGAACACTTGTGGCTGTTCAATATTGGACAAATGAGAAGCTGCCAAGATTTCAAGCTGACTGTTTGCAATGTGTTGATGCATAAACTCTGCATCCTGCACCGTTGTAATCGGGTCGTATTGCCCTGCGATAATTAAAGTTGGAAGCTGAATCTGACCGAGTTGCTCCCGAACATCGGCATCGGCTAAGGCACGGCATGCATTGGCATAGCCTTGTGCAGGTGTCACAGCCAGACTCTGAATGGTTTTTTGCGCCAGCACATCGTGCGCATAATCAAAATGTTCGCTAAACCAACGGGTATGCGTGGTTTTCACAAGTTCAGCTAAACCGTTTTGCTCTACGCTATCCGCACGGGTATTCCATGCCTCAGCGTTTCCGATTTTTGCTGCCGAGTTTGCAACAGTAATGCTGTGAAAACGTTCAGCGTGATCAATTGCCAAAGCCAAAGCAGTGATTCCGCCCATCGAAATGCCACAAAAATGTACTTTTTCAACGGCTAAAGCATCAAGAATATCCACGACATCTTCAGCCAGATTTTGCAAGGTCGTATCAGCAATCACAGTGCTGGTACCATGTCCGCGTGTGTCATAGGTAATGACCTGATAGTGCTCAGCCAAAGCTGTCACTTGCGCCTGCCACATACCATGATCGGTTCCCAAAGAGTTAGAGAACATGATCACAGGTGCATCTTTGCGCCCTTGAACCTGAACAGCCAGCGGATGTCCCTGACGATTATTGATATGAGTGACCATGTGCTTACTCTCCTTGTGCTGCATGTAGTACTGCATCGATTTGTGCCTGAATATTGCCTAGGTAAGATGCAGGATTGAACAGATCATCTAATGCCTGATCATTGAAATGGACATTCACTTGCTCCATGTTGGATAACACGGTTTTTAAATGCTGGTGCTGGGCAACCGCTTGCTGGCAAGCCTGCTCAACCAGATGGTGTGCATTCAACCGTCCAAGTTTTGGTGCAAGCGCCATCATCACAGCCTCCGCCATGATGAGGCCATGTGTACATTCAAGATTACGTTGCATCGCGTCTACGTTGACCTGCATGTGCTCAAGCACTTCACTGCTTCGTTCTAAAGCACCTGCACATAGCTGGAAAATTTCTGGAATCGCAAGCCATTCCGCATGCCATGCTCCTAAAGCACGTTCATGCTCTTGCACCATGCTTTGATAAACACTTGCCATTAAGGCTGGCACACGATTGGCTGCAGCAAGAATTGAAGCTGCTGCCACAGGATTACGCTTATGTGGCATGGTCGATGATCCACCACGCCCTTTTGCTGCTGGTTCAAAAACTTCTGCGATTTCGGTTTGCATCAGCAGTGACCAGTCTTTCGCGATCTTGCCAACATTTCCAACAATCAAAGCAAGCGTACTGGCAATCTCAACCATTCGGTCACGCTCACCATGCCATGTGCATGCTGGAACTGTTAAATTGAGTTGCGCGGCAAAAGCCTGAACCACAGCCGAACCTTGGTCTTGTAAAGATGCCAATGAGCCTGCTGCGCCACCGAGTTGTGCAGTCAATACGCGTTCTTTCATTGCATGCAGACGATCAAGATCACGCTTAAAAGCATCTGCCCAACGGGCAAATTTATGACCTAACGTAATGGGTAAAGCTTGCTGTAGCCAAGTACGCCCAATCATGACCTGATCACGATATTGCTGTGCTTGCTTTAAGCTCAGCTGATATGCCTGTTGCACTTGCTGTTCGATTAACGCCAATGCATCACGACACTGCAAAATCGTTGCTGTATCAATAATATCCTGACTAGTCGCACCCCAATGCACATAGCGGGATGCATCTTCATCCTGCTGTTTCACCAAGGCGGTAAATTGCTTTACAAATGGAATTGCAATATTGCCAGCCAAGCCCGTTGCTGTAGCCAAAGCATCCATATCGATTTGCGCTACAACATTTTGACCAACCTGTTCAATGATGATTGCCGCTGAAGCAGGAATGACGTTGACCTGTGCCTGAGCTTTAGCTAAAGCAACTTCGGCCTGCACCATATATCCCAATAAAGCATGATCACTAAAAATTGCAGTGACATCAGGCTGATAAAATAAGCTGGCGTATAACTGGCTCATAGCAGACCTCACTCAACACGTTGAATAATCAATGCAATGCCTTGACCGACACCGATACACATCGAACACAAGGCATATTCACCCTTGATTTGTTCAAGCTGGTTTAAAGCTGTGGTCACCAGACGCGCACCTGAAGCACCCAATGGATGACCTAGGGCAATTGCACCACCATTTGGATTGATGCGGGCATCATCATCTGCCAAACCTAAATCACGGGTGACCGCCAAAGCTTGTGCGGCAAAAGCTTCGTTTAACTCAATCACATCCATCTGCGCTAAAGAGAGATTGGCTTGTTTAAGTAGTTTCTTGATCGCAGGTGCAGGTGCAAAACCCATAATGCGAGGTTCAACACCCACTGTGGTGGCTGCAATAATTTTGGCACGTGGTTTGAGTTGATATTTTTCCACCGCTTCATCAGAAGCAATCAACACCGCAGCAGCACCATCATTAATTCCAGAAGCATTACCTGCTGTCACCGTGCCTTCTGCTTTGACCACACCTTTAAGTTTGGTTAAAGCTTCTAAAGTGGTTGATGCACGTGGATGCTCATCATGATCCACCACAAGAGCATCGCCCTTACGCTGTGGAATGGTCACAGGGATGATTTCACGAGCAAAGAAGCCTTTGGCTTGTGCGGTTGCAGTACGTTGCTGGCTATTGAGGGCAAACTGATCTTGATCGGCACGGTTAATGTTGAACTGTTCTGCCACGTTTTCTGCGGTTTGTGGCATGGTGTCTACGCCATACATTTCTTTGAGCTTTGGATTGATAAAACGCCATCCCATAGTCGTGTCTTCAATCTTTTGGCTACGTCCAAATGCACTGTCAGATTTTCCCATCACATAAGGCGCACGGCTCATACTTTCCACACCGCCCGCAATAATCAAGTCAGCTTCGTTGGCTTTAATGGCACGGGCAGCCATGGCAATGGCATCCAGTGATGAACCACATAAACGGTTCACTGTGGTTGCAGGCACTTGATAAGGTAAGCCTGCCAATAATGCTGACATACGTCCAACATTACGGTTATCTTCACCCGCCTGATTGGCACAACCATAGATCACATCATCCACTTGTTGCCAATCGACACTTGGGTTGCGTTGCATCAATGCCTGAAGTGGAATAGCTCCTAGGTCATCTGCACGTACAGGTGCAAGACCACCTGCATAACGACCAAATGGAGTACGGATGGCATCGATGATATAAGCGTTTTTCATATTCTTACATTTCCATTTCTAAATCTGTTGTGATCACTGCCACAAATTACGGGTTTAGTCATTCTTCCTTTGCGTAGGCAATGCCTCGTTTCGCGGCGGCGGCATGGATGCCGCTCGTTGGACTGTGGTATATGGATATACCATCAGTCCAACAAAGGATTTTTGTTACTTTTTATCCTTAAAAAGTAAGGCAATGCCTATACAAAAAGTCTCTGCTTTAACCCGTAATGATTGGCTGTGTAAACATTATCCTTGAGTCGCATCAATCAATTGAGCACCCGTCAACGCCTG
>NZ_LZPJ01000109.1:0-48517 GCF_001729365.1 Acinetobacter sp. YK3 | reverse complement strand
TTTTCTAAATCTCTATTTTTAAAATAAATAACTCATTCAATATCAGAATCTTAAAATTTAAAGATATATCTTAACTTGTTTTAAGATAAATTAAGATATATCTTAATATTTATAATTTGAGCAATACGAGAAAAATAAAGATGAAACAGGCATCCGATCATCACGAAGGTGAACGTGATCTCCAGCATAGAGAACATCACCGTTCTGGCCGTCGTGGGCGTCTATTCGAATCTGGTCGAATGAAACTGTTGGTGCTGCATCTCATTCAGCAAAGCCCAAAGCATGGTTATGAAATTATTAAAGAAATTAGTGATCTGGTCGGCGATGGCTATTCACCCAGTGCAGGCACAATTTATCCAACCTTGACTGCATTGGAGGAAATGACTTGCATCTCATTACTCGATGCTGAACGTAAGCAATATCAAATCACCGAATATGGCGAAACTTATCTAAAAGAACAGCAAGAGATGCTGCTGGCGCTCCTGCAAAAATTACGCTTGAGACGTGAAATTCATAACAATGATCAACTGATTGATATCCATCGTGCTATGGAGAACCTCAAAACCGCATTGCGTTTAAAGCTGAATGTTGTGGATTTAAAGCCTGAACAGATTCATCAAATTGCAGAACACATTGATCAGGCCGCGATTGCCATTGGGCGGTTATAAGGCGGGAACGAAAGCTGTTAGCGCGACAGCAGAAAATCAAAAGGGCGCAATTGCTGCATTCATTAGACGTTGTATTTAACCAAGATCAAGTTGACCTGATGCAGGTCGGAATTAAAGAGAGTGCTTAAGCATTCTGGAGCATAGCGATGAAACAACATCAATATCATGTGACAGTCCAACACTTAAAAGATAATAAAGGGCAAGCCTCAACCTACACCGAACGTCTGGAATTCTATACAGGTAATCATGATGACATTTTCGAGATTGTTGAGCGTTTAAAGAAGGTTGAGTTCTTTGATGATCAAACCACTAAGTCATTTGCAGTTGGCTTAAAACTGTTTAGTGAAGTTATGCTAGAACATCGGGATCATCCACTATTTGAAGATTTCTGGCCGCACTTTGGTCAGTTTATGAAGAACCTAAAACAGCAAGTGAAAAATTCAGCATGAATATTTCCAGCTTTGAATTGAGTCTGATCTATTGAAAACGTCCAAACCATTCCTCCGTAAATTACCTGCTCAATATGCAGCATGGATTATCCCGCTCATCTTGTCTTGCCTGATGAGTGGCACTTTATCTTTTGCAAATCTGTTGATGAACCTCGGTTTTTCAACAGCATTGATCAATCAATGGCTGAGCACATGGATGGTTTCATGGGTGATTGCCTATCCGCTGGTTTTGATTTTCTTGCCTTTGGTGAGGCGATTGACCAGCCTGATTGTGGAAATGCCACCTCATTAATATTTGAATGAAAGGGCGGTGGGATTGTCTCATGGATGGCACTCTGCGTATTACCAAAAGACTATATTGAATGAGGTGGGTGTTGTTAAGATCAATAAAACAACTCATTGCAATAGCATAGGTAAAAGAGAGCAAAATCATGAGCAATAATAATGACTACGATATTTCTGACTCAAAAGACTGCGAAACGTATATCAATCAATTTATTCAGGAATTTACCATTCGCTCAGCGGAAATTGGCAAAGGAACTGTCATCAAACGTGCATTACCGAGTCGCCATAAACGCTTAGTCGGCGCATGGTGTTTCCTTGATCATGCAGGGCCTGTCAGCTTTCCTGCTGGCGATGGGCTTGATGTTGGGCCACATCCGCATATTGGTTTACAGACCTTTACCTGGATGATTGAAGGCACCATGATGCATACCGATAGTCTGGGTTCAAAACAGTTGATCCGTCCAAAACAAGTGAACTTGATGACTGCGGGCCGCGGCATTTCGCATACTGAAGTGGCACCTGATAGTGAAACTAAAATGCATGCGGCGCAGCTCTGGATTGCCTTGCCAGATGATAAGCTCAATATTGACCCTAAGTTTGAGCATTATCCAGAATTACCTGTGGTCAGCAAAGATCAGGTTGAATTTACGGTATTGGTCGGCGACTTCTTAGAAACAACATCACCTGTTCAAGTGCATACACCGTTGGTCGGTGTTGATTTAACGGCACAAGCCGATACTAAAACCCGTATTCCATTGAATCCAAAGTTTGAATATGCCTTTATGGCTTTGGAAGGTACAGCGCGTGTGAATGGGCATGAACTTACAGCCGATAACATGGTGGTGCTTGAAACTGGATTGACTGAAATTGAGGTTGAGTTAACTCAAGGTCATCGTTTGCTGTTAATTGGAGGTGAGCCATTTGAGTCTCCAATCTTGCTATGGTGGAATTTTGTGGGACGTACCATGCAAGACTTGCAGCAGGCACGCGAAGACTGGATTAATCATGATGCGCGTTTTGGTGAAATTCCTGATTATCAAGGCAAGCGCTTAGAAGCTCCAGTATTACCAGACCAGATGAGGGCTTCAAAATGAGCATCATTGCCAGCAGCAAAGTCCTGACCTTAGCTGAACCTTGGAAAGGTGAGGTGAGTAGCGGTACACATCAGTTCCTCACCGATAAGCCTGAGCAGTTTGGAGGACATGATACAGGCCCTGCGCCGTATGATTTCCTGACTGCGAGTCTGGCCTCATGTACCATGATCACCTTGCGTATGTATGCGCAGCATAAGCAAATCGATCTGGGTGAATTTACTGTCGAGGTTGATTTTCATAGTAATCGCGAGCAGCAGGAGCGTATAGAACGTAGAGTTGTGTTCAAGCAAACTGTTGCACAAGACTTGCAAGAAAAACTTCTCAATGTCTGTAGCAAAACACCTGTAACTAAAACTTTGTTACGTAGTTTAGACATTCACACCATGATTCTTTAAGACTAAAGTGCTATTGTGCTGGGGCAAAACATAATTCTAAGTGCAATTGTGAGAGGGACCTAAAATCGCAATTGCACAGCAAAAAAGCAGGCACAAAAATGATTACCTTACATTATCTACAATGCTCACGTTCGTTCCGCATCCTGTGGGCATTAGAAGAACTTGGGATTGATTATCAGGTTGAGTATTATCAAAGGTTGCCGAGTTATGGCGCACCTGAGAGCCTCAAGAATATTCATCCTTTAGGTAAAGCCCCGATTTTGGTAGATGATCAAGAGGTGATTGTTGAGTCTGCTGTGATCCTGGATTATTTGCAGCAAGAATATGATTCTCAACAGCTATTCAAACCACAATCAACCAAAGAACAGCGGCAATATGCTTACTGGATGCACTATGCAGAAGGCTCTTTAATGCCTTTATTGGTCATGACTTTGGTGATGAATAGTGTCAGCAAACATGTACCTTGGGTGATTCGTCCGATTGCCGAAAAAATTACAGGTGGTGTAAAAGCAGGTTTTGTTCGGCCACGGGTGAAAGAACATATTCTGTACCTTGAGCAATATTTATCAGAACATGATTATTTTGCGGGAGATTTTTCCTTCGCAGATATTCAAATGGCATTTCCTTTAATTGCGATTCAAAACCGTTTGCATGGCAAGTATCCGAATATTCAGGCCTTCGTACAACGTGTACAGCAACGTTCCGCATTTCAAAAGGCAGAGCAGAAAAGCTTGCATTCACAGTGTGCCTAAATCTGAACAATAAAAAAGGGAGCAAATCGCTCCCTTTTTTATTAGATATTCGGTTAGTGTTTGATCACGATTGAATCAATACCACTATGTTGTAATGTTTGTTGAGCTGCAAGCGCCGACTCTTGGCTATCATAAGGGCCAGAGAAAACGCGATACCATGTCTGACCATTTTCAACACTTTTTACCACATCCGCAGACAAGCCATTCAAGATGATTTCTGCACGACGTGCATCGGCACTATCAGGATCAGGATAGCTGCGTACTTGTAAAATGTAGGTTGCGCGTGCTGGTGCAACAGGTTCACTTGGGGTCAGGCCCGCTGGATCTTCTGCTGTGGTGGTTTCAGGTTTTGGTGACTCAATAATTACAACATTACCTTGTTGCTTGGTCTCTGGCACCGCCTGTTCAGGGATTGGTGTGACTTGCTGCTGAGGGAGCAAATCATAGAAACGGTAGTCTTTATTGGTATTTTCTTCTTGGTAATGCTCGGAAGTAACCTGATTTTTGGTTGGGACAGGTTGCCAAGGCTGCCAAAGCATCAGCATGACAGCTGCACATAGGATCGCAAGAATAGCGACAAGCATTCCTAACCACTTCGGAATGAGCGGTTTTTTAGGCTTGTTTGGTCGTTCAGATACACCACGTTGCGTTTTTCCAAACACCGGAAATTCCTCTTGATCCTATTCGTTTATTTGTAACTTGAATTTACTTAAAAACAAAGCATTATGTTTAAAAATAATGCTTTGTTTACCATATTGTTTAACAATGATGGCTTAAGTTTACATGGCTTTAAGCTTTGCTGATTAAGGTTCACCTCAGGTATAGCCTAGCCATATATGAAGCTATCATTTCACTTATATTGCATGACTACTTCGGGCATAGCCCTCCGTCTTGCGACGATGTGCAAAGCGATGCTTTGCTGATTACATCGTCTCAGGAGCGGATACACCGAGCAATTCTAAGCCATTGCGTAACACTTGCTGTACGTTGATTGAAAGTAATAAACGCGCTTGTGTCAGTGCAACATCATCGCCCAATACTTTATGTTCATTGTACCAAGCATGGAACAGGGCAGCTAACTCTTTGAGGTAGTTACCAATCTGATGCGGTTCATAGGCATTGGCTGCACGTACCAGAATATCTGGATAAGCGGCAAGTTTAGACAAGATCTCGGTTTCAGCATCGAGTTCTAAACGGTTGGCATGTTCGCGTGCTGCGCTTAGGTCTAAATTAAGACCTGTTGTCGCTGCTTTTTCTAACATACGGCAAATACGTGCATGGGCATATTGGATGTAATACACCGCATTGTCTTTGCTTTGAGAAACTGCAAGATCAAGGTCAAAGTCAATGTGTTGCTCAGATTTACGCATCACATAGTAGAAACGGGCAGCATCGTTACCCACTTCCTTACGCAAGTCACGTAAAGTCACGAACTGACCTGAACGAGATGACATTTGAACCATCTCACCGCCACGCCATAAGCTCACGAACTGAACTAAAAGTACAGTTAGTTTCTTCGAGTCATAACCCATTGCATCAATGGCAGCTTTTACACGTGAAATATAACCGTGGTGGTCTGAGCCCCAGATATCAATCAGGTCAGTATAGCCACGTTGTAACTTATTCAGATGGTAAGCAATGTCAGATGCAAAGTAAGTGGTTTGACCATTACGACGTTTTACAACACGGTCTTTTTCATCACCAAATTCAGTTGATTTAAACCAGATATTGCCATCTTTTTCGTAGAGGTAACCACGTTGATCTAGCGTTTCAAGTGCTTCATCAATCTTGTCAGTTAATGAATCTTCGCTGAACCATTTGTCGAAGGTTACACCAAAGTCAGCAAGGTCATCTTTAATATCATCCAGAATGGCATGTAAAGCTGCCTGATGGAACACGCGATAAGCTGCGCCCAAGTGTTGTTGCGAGTTCGCAATCAAACCATCAATGTGCTTTTCTTTATCGCCTGAAAGCACAACTTTATTGCCTTCAGCATCAAGTTCTTCAGCATATTGCACATCTTCTGGTACATCTTTATAGATGTCAGCAACGGCACGAACGTGTGCATCGCCATCTTTATCAATAATTTCTTGTGCGATTTCTTTAACGTAGTCGCCTTGATAAGCATTTTTAGGGAAAACCAGTGTTTGCCCAGTCAATTCTAAATAACGTAAATAAGTTGAAGTCGCCAAGATATCCATCTGACGGCCAGCATCGTTGACATAGTATTCGCGATCAACTTTTGCACCCGTTGCTTCGAGTAAGTTCGCAACGGTCATGCCATACGCTGCACCACGGCCATGACCGACATGCAGGCTAGAAGTTGGGTTTGCAGAAACGAATTCGACCTGAATTTTTTTAGTCGCATTGGCTTGGCTACGACCATATTCATTTTTTTGTGCCTGAATCTGGTCGAGCACTGCATAACGTTGGTCTGCATTTAAAAAGAAGTTAATAAAACCAGGACCTGCAATTTCTGCTTTGGTAATGTCAGCGACTTCTGGAAGTGCTGCCAGAATTTTTTCAGCAAGATCACGTGGTTTCATGCCTGCGGCTTTAGAACCGATCATGGCAATATTTGAAGCAAAGTCTCCGTGACTTCGGTCTTTGGTACGGGTTAAATGGCTCGTGTTGGTCCAATCTGAAGGGAGTACACCTTGCTGTTGCAGGGTTTGTACCGCATGATCAAGAGCTGCTTGTATTGCCGTATTCATAGTTACCGAAAATAAATGTCGCGGAAAAACGTCAAATATAGCAAACTTTGCAGGCTTAAGGGGAGAGTGATTTAGCTGGAATTCACATATTCCGGTAAATCTTTTGTCAGTTCTTGTTTTTGTAGTTGCAGAATAGATGCTATATTATTGAATAACATAGCATCTTTCGATTTTTTAATCTTCTAAAACCTGTTCCAGCAATTCATCGCTTGGCGCAAAATAATAAGCACCATCGATTGCAGTGGTAAAATGCAATAAGCGGTCATGAATGCCATCTCCAGCTGTTCCAAACATGCGCTTAAGCATTTCATCAATGATGCTTAAATTGTTGGTATAAGCCACAAAGAAAAGTCCTTGTTCGCCTTTACCATCTCCATAAGGTAGGCTGTGACGCAAGATTTCCATTTCTTCGCCTTCATCATCTTCAACGACTGTACGCGCGACATGTGAGTTTTCTGGTTTTACGTCATCATCGAGTTCAATCGATTCAAGTTTGGTACGACCAAATACATGTTCTTGTGCATCTACTTTGAGCTGGCGCCATTTGACTAGGTCATGCGTATAGCGCTGAGCAAAGATAAAACTGCCATCTGCAAAGGCACCCGCTTCTTCAGGAAGTAAGGCTGCCTCAGCACGATCATCAGGGAATTGTGGGTTCTCTGTTCCATCAATAAAGCCTGTCATGTCGCGACCGTCGAAGAAACGGAAGCAGGCACGCTCATCCAGTACTTCAACTTTATCCTGAATGCCAGTAAAGAAGGCCTGACTCATGGCAAAGCAGATATCTGCACGCGCACTGGCAATATGGATAAAGACATCAGCTGGCACTACTGGCATGTTAAATGCCCCACTTTGAGGGTCAAGTTGCTTAAACCCTTCAGGTGTTTGTGCATAAAGTTTTGCCCAAAGTTCAGGACCAAAGGCGATTGCTGTTTTGATCTGGTCATTGGGATGTTGAGTGATTAAACGATCGCGCGTTGAAAGTAGAGCTTCAATCTGTTGTTTTAATTCGGCAATGCTTAGGTCTTTTAAACGTAACACAATAAAGCGTGCATGATCAGAAGGTAATGGAAGAATGACAGATTGCGCAGTCATTAAAATCTCCTTAGTGTTTAAGGGATAAAAAAAGAATTATTGTGCCTGATGTTACGAGAGCTGAGTAGCTTATTTATGCAATTTTGTTGCCTAAAAAAGCATCGTAACTTGCCAATAAAACAGTATAATTCACCTTTTCGTTTTTGATGCTGTGGTTATGTCTTTGCAGGTTTGGTTTGCTTTTATGTTGGCGTGTTGGGTGATTAGCATCTCGCCGGGCGCAGGCGCAATTGCATCTATGTCGAGTGGTCTCAATTATGGTTTTCGTCATGGTTACTGGAATGTGATTGGCTTACAGATCGCATTGATGATTCAATTCTTGATCGTGGCCGCAGGGGTAGGGGTGCTGTTTGCGACAACGCCGTGGGCTTTTCAGGCGGTGAAATGGTTTGGTGTCGCTTATCTGATCTATCTGGCATATAAACAGTGGACTGCGCCTGTTCAAACGATTGAGATTCAGCAGGAACAATATCAATCTGCTTTCGCCTTAATCTTGAAAGGCTTTGTGGTGAATATGAGTAATCCGAAAGCGATTGTCTTTTTGCTTGCTGTTTTGCCTCAGTTTCTGGATCTGAGCCGACCACAGTGGCTGCAATACCTGATTATGGCGATCACGATGGTGATCATTGATCTGATTGTGATGGCGGGATATACAGGACTGGCATCGAAAGTACTCAGGCTGTTGCGCTCACCCTCACAGCAAAAGTATTTAAATCGTGGTTTTGCTGTGATGTTTAGTGGCGCGGCACTGTTATTAAGTGCGATTCAACAGTCAAGCTAATAGCCGATTAGGCAGATTGAGCTTGGCTTTTTAATTTTTGTACGAGGAAAATAGTGGCAAAGCACAGTGCCATACATAAAACAATGCTTAAGCCCGTCGAAATATTGAGCGCCGCACTTGACCAGAGACCGACCGTCACACCGAATTGAGCCAGTACAAAGGCCCAGATCACCATTTGTTTTGGAGAATGGGCCAGTAGGCGAGCGCTCAGCGCTGGAATCACCAGTAAAGCACCCATCAATAATGAACCCACCGCACGTAATGCCAGTACTGTAAATAATGCCAGTAGCAACATAAAGATTAAACGTTGCCAGTTGGCGCTGACGCCTTCACTCATGGCAATATCTGGATCAATGGCAATTTGAATCTGCGCTGACCATGAACGATAGAGTACGATCAATGCTGCCGCAATGACGACCGCAAACATAGGCAAATCAGTCCATTCAATGCTAAGCAGATCGCCAAACAAATAGCTAAGCAATTCTGGACGCAAGCTTGGCACCTGTTGAATCAACAGTAGGCCAGAACAGAGCAGGGTGGCAGAGCTTAAAGCCAGCAATGCATCATTCGGTAACCGCGAGTCGTGTAATACCCAGAGAATCGCCACCAGTAATAATGCCAGACAGGCGACGCCTAACCAGAACGGTAAATTGAGGATTCCTGCAATCGCAACGCCGAGCAGGGTGCCATGTGCCATGGTATCGGCAAAGAAAGACATTCTGCGCCAAAGCATCAGGCAACCGAGTGGTGCAGTCAGGAAAACCAGCAGTGAACCCATGATCCAAGCAGGTAAGAGGAGTTGTAACCATTCCATCATGGCTTAGACCTTCGGCTCAGGGTGAATGTGTGGACGTGGATCATGTGTGCAAGGTTCGGCATGATCGCTGTGACCGCAGTGGTTGTGATGATGCTGATAGAACATCCGTTGCGTACCAAAAATGGCCTGATATTCGGGGTGTTGCTGAATACTTTCAGGTAAACCGCTACAGCAAATATGTTTGTTCAGACAGACGACACGATGAGTCCCTTGCATGACCCATTGCAAATCATGCGAGACCATCAATACGGCACAGCCATAACGTTCTGGCAGGCTGCGTACATATTCGTATAGTTCTGCTTCGGACTGGATGTCCAGACCTTGCATGGGTTCATCCAGCACCAGAATATCTGGCTGACGTAATAAGGCTCTCGCAAGTAAAACGCGTTGCCGTTCGCCACCAGAAAGTTGCTGTACTTTAGATGACTGTAACTTCTGGATGCCCGTATCGCGAATGATTTCTGCACGAAGCGATGCTTCGCAAACTTCCAGATCCAGTAAGTCCTGTACACGCAAAGGTAGACTAGCAGAAGGATTAAACTTCTGTGGTACGTAAGCCAGCTTTAATTTTTTTGAGAAATGTATGTTGCCTTTAGTCGGTGACATGATCCCGAGCAGGACTTTAATTAAAGTTGATTTACCTGCACCATTGGGACCGATCAGCGTCACAATCTCTTTTGCTTGTAGCGAAAAATCGACATTTCTCAAAATATCCCGTTCATCAAGTCGAACCGAGATACCCTCCAGTTGAATAAGTGGAGTACTTATTGAAGTGTGCTGCACTGATGACATTTTCCAGAAATTTCAATAATGCTATGTTGAGCAGAAAACTGGTCTGAGGCAGCAAGTTGATCAAGTTGTTGGATCAGTCCCTGAGCGGAGGCTTCTTTTACAGAATGACATTCGGTGCAAATCAAAAATGCAGCCTGATGTCCTTCACGTGGGTGACAACATGGAATATAGGCATTAATAGATGTTAAGCGGTGAATCAGACCTTTTTCTAATAAGAAGTCTAAAGTGCGGTACACCGTGGGTGGCGCAGCAGGGCGGTCTGCCTGACCTTTTATTTTAGCCAGCAAGTCATAAGCACCCATTGGTGCAGAGGCATTCAAAATGAGTTCAAGGACTTCTTTACGTAAAGGTGTTAGGCGTGCGCCAGTCGCAGTACATAAAATTTCTGCTTCGGCAAGTCGCGCTTTAATATCGTGATGACCGTGAACACCATGTAAAGCATTGTCATGTTCATGTGAACAAGAACTCATAGATTGACCTCATTGTTTTTGTAGAGTCTATTGATTCTTCACTGGCACAGAATGGCTCGCTGATGTCTCAATAGCCCTGCTATCATAACATGCAATTTATGATAACTATCTATATAAGTGAAGCGCACGACGGATAGTGCGGCAAATCTGAAAATAGACATAGGTATTTTGCAACTTTTGTTATATTATAACATGCTTCGCCAAATTGAGTAATATTGTGATGTCCCGCCTAATTGTTCTCGTCTTGTTTTCAATGTTAAGCACATGGGGCTGGACACAAAGCTTGGTGGTTTCAACACATCCAATTTACCTGATTGCGAAAGAAGTCACGGAAGGGGTGGAAGAACCTGTTCTTTTGTTGAAAGACCAAAGTGGTCATGATGTACAACTAACACCTGCACACCGTAAAGCGATTCAGGATGCCTCTCTCGTTATCTGGTTAGGCAAGTCGCATGAAGCGCCCCTCGAAAAGATGTTGAATCAGAACCGTAAAGCGATTGCGCTATTAGACTCTGGTATTTTAACCGTTTTGCCACAGCGTAACCTGCGTGGTGCATCTTTGGCGAACACAGTGGATAGCCATGTCTGGTTAGAACCGAATAATGCCGTACGTATTGCCTTCTTTATCGCAACTTTACGTTCACAACAACATCCAGAAAATAAAGCCAAATATCTTGCCAATGCCAAAGCATTCTCACAACAAATGTTGCAGGCATCACAACAATATGAAAGCTCAAGCAAGGCGAAAAACTATTGGTCTTATCACGATGCCTATCAGTATCTGGAAAGAGCATTAAATCTAAAATTTTCGGGCGCTTTGACCGATGATCCACATATTGCACCGACAGCAGCGCAAATTAAGTACTTAAGAGACAATCGTCCGCAGAATAAAATGTGCTTATTGGCCGAAACGACAGCAAGTTCGAGTCAGTACCAAAAAATGAACCCAGTAGTTTTCCAACCCGTCGATGAAAGCATGCGTGGTGAAGACGATTTTGTAACAGCGTGGAAAAAATTGGCTTCAAAAACCGATAAATGCGTAATAAGTGCACAAAATTGATGAAAAAAATAAAAATCAATTGACTCTAGCGTCAAAAAATATGGTAACGAAAAAACCAGACTTAAGTCGAGAAAAGATTGCATGTTCAGGGGTGTAACTCTATAATGCCTGCGATTCGAAACGATCATGATTAAAACTTGTCAAGCAGTTCTGCTGTAAGTGGGTAAAAAATGAGCCAAACTAGTCGCATGATTGACCGACGATTAGCAAAAGCTTTGGTCTTCTTACAAGCATGTATGATTCCCGTTGCCGCTTTACTGGCATGGGCAATGAAAGACACAACTGCTGCTTTGAGTGCTGCGCTTGGGGCTTTGGTATGTTGGTTGGCACATTGTTATTTTGCTTGGCAGTCGTTTAGAACGGCAGGCGCAAGAGCATCAAAACAAGTCATGCTGAATATGTACCGAGGGATGCTCGGTAAGTTTGCGATTGTGATCGTGGGTTTTATATTAATTTTGAGCAATGTTAAACCGCTGTCACCGGTTGCATTGTTTTGTGGATTTATTCTCGTACAAGCGATGTCGTGGGTCGCGCCATTTTGGGTGGCACGTCTACAAAAACGAGTTTAAGACACATTTTAAGATTTTTGGAAGTAGAAGCGGAATCATTGCCATCCGCACGATTCGTTTCTCTTCTTTTTAATGATTGACATTGACCAGGTGTGATTTATGGCTGCTGAAGAACATGCCCTGACTTCGACCGAGTATATCAAGCATCACTTGACCAATATGACCTATGGCAAAATGCCTGACGGTACATGGAAATTGGCTGAGACTGCTGAAGAAGCTCAATCGATGGGGTTCACTGCAATTCACTTGGATTCAATGGGTTGGTCTATCGGACTTGGTGTGATTTTCTGTTTGATGTTCTGGATCGTTGCGAAAGCTGCTAACGCAGGTGTTCCAACGAAATTCCAGTCAGCAATCGAAATGATTATCGAGTTTGTTGACTCAAGTGTTCGTGATACTTTCCACGGCAAATCACGCTTAATTGCGCCATTGGCATTAACCATTTTCGTGTGGATTTTCCTCATGAACTTAATGGACTTAATCCCTGTTGACTGGGTTCCTTATCTAGCTCAACAAATTGGTGCAAGTGTGTTTGGTATGGACCCTCACCACGTGTATTTCAAGATTGTTCCATCTACTGACCCTAACATTACTTTAGGTATGTCTTTGTCAGTATTTGCCTTGATCTTGTTCTACAGTATTCGTGAGAAAGGGATCGGCGGTTTCGTCGGTGAATTGGCACTTAACCCATTCAACCCAAGTAACAAATTTGCAAAAGCGTTATTGATTCCAGTGAACTTAGTTTTGGAATTAGTAACTTTCCTTGCTCGTCCAGTTTCGTTGGCTCTACGACTGTTCGGTAACATGTATGCGGGTGAGTTGATCTTCATCTTGATCGCATTATTGCCGTTCTGGATCCAGTGGGCGTTATCTGTGCCTTGGGCTATCTTCCACATTCTCGTAATCACGCTGCAAGCATTTATCTTTATGATGCTGACCATCGTTTACTTGAGCATGGCAAGCGAAAAGCATTAATGGTATTGCCTAACTGTCACCTGATGGTTGGGCTTAAATTTTAGTTTAATTTGGTAATAACCTAACCTCTGAGGAATTTTTCATGGAACTCACTTTAGGTCTAGTTGCAATTGCATCTGCTATCTTGATCGCTTTCGGTGCTTTAGGTACTGCGATTGGTTTCGGTCTTTTAGGTGGTCGCTTCTTAGAAGCTGTTGCTCGTCAACCAGAATTGGCTCCACAACTTCAAACTCGTATGTTCTTAATTGCGGGTCTTCTTGATGCTGTGCCTATGATCGGTGTTGGTATTGGCTTGTTCTTCATCTTCGCTAATCCATTTGTAGGTTAATAGCTTAATTCCTAAATCCACATATTGAGGAATAGCGAAATGAATATCAACCTCACATTGATTGGCCAAGCGATTGCATTTGCGTTTTTTGTCGCATTCTGCATGAAGTTTGTTTGGCCACCACTAATCAATGCGATTAGTGAGCGTCAGCGTAAAATCGCTGATGGCTTAAATGCTGCTGAAAAAGCAAAAGCTGACCTTGCTGATGCGCAAGCACAAGTTAAGGCAGAATTAGACGCAGCAAAAGCACAAGCGGCTCAATTGATCGAACAAGCGAACCGTCGTGCAGCACAATTGGTCGAAGAAGCGCGTACCCAGGCATCTGCTGAAGGTGAGCGTATTCGTCAACAGGCGAAAGAAACTGTTGATCAAGACATCAATTCTGCTCGCGAAGAATTACGTCAACAAGTTGCTGCTTTGGCAGTTGCTGGCGCAGAAAAAATTCTGAACCAACAAGTTGACGCAGAAGCTCATAATGCCATGCTGAATCAGCTGGCTGCTAAACTTTAAGCGAGGCGAATATGGCTGAACTCTTGACGTTAGCACGCCCGTACGCCAAAGCAGCATTTGCTTATGCATCTGAGCAGAATGCAACTGACGCTTGGTCAAATGCGTTACAACTGCTCGGTGCTGCGGTGCAAGACGAAGCATTTTCCGCTTATTTAAATCGCCCTGAGCTGACTCCTGCGGAACAAGTAGGTCTTTTTGCAAAGGTTTTAGGTGAAGATCAATCACAATCAGTGTCTAACTTTTTGACATTGCTTGCGGATAACGATCGTTTAGTTTTATTGCCTGAAATCGCTGCAGAATATGAATTACTTAAATCGCAGAACAACAACACGTTGGAAGTAGAGATTGAATCTGCTTTCCCAATGGATGCGACACAAGAGCACATTTTGGCTCATGCGCTTGAAAAACGTTTTAACAGAACCGTTCAGGTTACTGTCAACGTTAATCCAGCGTTAATCGCAGGTGTTGTGATTCGTGCAGGCGACCAAGTGATAGATGACTCTGCGCTTAACAAGCTTGAAAAAATGCGGACTCGTCTTCTTGCCTAACAGCAAAAAGACTGAACTTAAAAAAGATTGAGGAATAGCGCAATGCAACAACTGAATCCATCCGAGATCAGTGCGCTCATTAAACAGCGTATCGGCGATCTGGACACCAGCGCGACCGCTAAGAATGAAGGTACCATCGTCATGGTATCTGACGGTATCGTGCGTATTCACGGTCTTGCGGATGCAATGTACGGTGAAATGATCGAATTCGACGGCGGCTTATTTGGTATGGCACTGAACCTAGAACAGGATTCAGTGGGTGCCGTTGTTTTAGGTAACTACCTAAGCCTTCAAGAAGGTCAAAAAGCTCGTTGTACAGGTCGTGTATTAGAAGTTCCGGTTGGTCCTGAACTTCTTGGCCGTGTCGTAGACGCTTTGGGTAACCCGATTGATGGTAAAGGCCCTATTGATGCAAAACTTACTGATGCTGTTGAAAAAGTAGCACCAGGTGTAATTTGGCGTCAGTCTGTCGACGAACCTGTTCAAACTGGTTATAAATCAGTTGATACCATGATCCCTGTAGGTCGTGGTCAGCGTGAGTTGATTATTGGTGACCGTCAAACTGGTAAAACAGCAATGGCGATCGATGCGATCATCGCTCAGAAAAACTCTGGCATTAAATGTGTATACGTTGCGATTGGTCAAAAACAATCAACAATTGCAAACGTTGTACGCAAGCTAGAAGAAACTGGCGCTATGGCGTATACAACTGTTGTCGCAGCTGCGGCCGCTGATCCTGCAGCAATGCAGTATTTAGCTCCGTACTCTGGCTGTACAATGGGTGAATACTTCCGTGATCGTGGTGAAGACGCGTTAATCATTTATGATGATTTGTCTAAGCAAGCTGTTGCTTACCGTCAAATTTCATTACTTTTACGTCGTCCACCAGGTCGTGAAGCGTATCCAGGTGACGTATTCTATCTTCACTCGCGTCTTCTTGAACGTGCTTCGCGCGTTTCAGCTGATTATGTTGAGAAATTCACGAACGGTGCAGTAACTGGTCAAACTGGTTCTTTAACTGCATTACCGATCATTGAAACTCAAGCTGGTGACGTATCTGCATTCGTACCAACGAACGTAATTTCGATTACTGACGGTCAGATCTTCTTAGAAACATCATTATTCAACGCAGGTATTCGTCCTGCTGTGAACGCGGGTATCTCTGTATCTCGTGTTGGTGGTTCTGCGCAAACTAAGATCATCAAGAAATTGTCTGGTGGTATCCGTACCGCTCTAGCGCAATACCGTGAATTGGCTGCGTTTGCTCAGTTTGCTTCTGATCTTGACGAAGCAACTCGTAAGCAACTTGAGCATGGTCAACGTGTAACTGAGTTAATGAAGCAAAAACAATATGCTCCTTACTCAATCGCTGATCAGGCTGTATCTGTTTATGCATCTAACGAAGGCTATATGGCTGACGTAGAAGTGAAGAAAATCGTAGACTTTGATGCTGCGTTAATCTCTTACTTCCGTTCTGAATATGCTGCGTTAATGCAACAGATCGATGAAACTGGTGATTACAACAAAGACATCGAAGCAGCAATCAAATCAGGTATTGAGAGCTTCAAAGCGACTCAAACTTACTAAGTTTATCTTTAGTTAAGTTTGGTTCACGGATCAACCTTCGGAAGCTCGAAAGAGCTTTCGAATACTAGGTTAAGCGTATGGCAAATTTAAAAGAAATTCGCGCCAAAGTAGCTAGTATCAAGAGCACGCAAAAGATTACTCGCGCGATGCAAATGGTAGCTGCTTCGAAAATGCGTCGTGCGCAAGAGCGCATGGCTCAGGGCCGTCCGTATGCCGATAATATGCGCCGTGTAATTGCTCACTTGGTACAAGCAAACCCTGAATACAAACACCGTTATATGGTTGAACGCCCGGTTAAGCGCGTTGGCTATATCGTTGTGTCTTCAGATCGTGGCTTGGCGGGTGGCTTGAACATTAACTTGTTCAAGAAAGTTGTGCAGCATGTCAAAGCACAACAACAGCAGTCAATTGAAGTTGAATTTGCTTTGATTGGTCAAAAAGCGGTTTCGTTTTTTAAGAATTACGGCGGTAAAGTGCTTGGTGCAACGACCCAACTTGGCGATGCGCCGAGTTTGGAACAGTTAACAGGCTCAGTACAAGTAATGCTTGATGCATTTGATAAAGGCGAACTAGATCGTATCTATCTCGTTTCAAATGGCTTCATCAATGCAATGACTCAGCAGCCTAAAGTAGAACAACTTGTTCCTTTAGCACCGGCAGAAGAAGGCGATGACCTCAACCGTACTTATGGTTGGGACTATATCTACGAACCAGAAGCAGAAGAATTGTTAAATGGTTTGTTGGTTCGCTATATCGAGTCTATGGTTTATCAAGGTGTGATTGAAAACGTTGCATGTGAGCAGTCAGCTCGTATGGTCGCGATGAAAGCAGCGACAGACAACGCAGGACAACTGATTAAAGACCTACAACTCATTTACAACAAGCTGCGTCAAGCCGCGATTACTCAGGAAATTTCCGAGATCGTTGGCGGTGCCGCTGCCGTTTAACATTATTAAGTTTGAATTGAGGAGACAGCAATGAGTAGCGGTCGTATCATTCAGATCATCGGCGCGGTTATCGACGTCGAGTTTGAGCGCAATAGCGTTCCTAAGATCTATGACGCTCTCCAAGTTGACGGTACTGAAACTACTTTAGAAGTTCAGCAACAGCTTGGCGATGGTGTTGTTCGTACCATCGCAATGGGTTCTACAGAAGGTCTTAAACGTGGCCTTAATGTAACTAGCACAAATGCACCGATTTCTGTTCCAGTAGGTCCAGCGACACTTGGTCGTATCATGGACGTATTGGGTCGCCCTATCGATGAAGCAGGTCCTGTAGCGACTGAAGAGCGTTTGCCGATTCACCGTCAAGCACCTTCTTATGCTGAACAAGCAGCTTCGACTGACCTTTTAGAAACTGGTATTAAAGTCATCGACTTACTTTGCCCGTTCGCGAAAGGTGGTAAAGTTGGTCTGTTCGGTGGTGCCGGTGTTGGTAAAACCGTTAACATGATGGAGTTGATCAACAACATCGCGAAAGCTCACTCAGGTTTATCTGTGTTTGCTGGTGTTGGTGAGCGTACTCGTGAAGGTAACGACTTCTATCACGAAATGAAAGATTCTAACGTTCTTGACAAAGTAGCAATGGTCTACGGTCAGATGAACGAGCCACCAGGTAACCGTTTACGCGTAGCGTTAACTGGTTTGACTATGGCTGAATACTTCCGTGATCAAAAAGACGAAAATGGTAAAGGTCGTGACGTATTATTATTCGTCGACAACATCTACCGTTATACACTTGCGGGTACTGAAGTATCAGCATTGTTAGGTCGTATGCCATCTGCAGTAGGTTACCAACCGACACTTGCAGAAGAAATGGGTGTTCTTCAAGAGCGTATTACGTCTACTAAATCTGGTTCGATCACATCGATCCAAGCAGTATACGTACCTGCCGATGACTTAACAGATCCATCGCCTGCAACAACGTTTGCTCACTTGGATGCTACAGTTGTATTGAGCCGTGACATCGCATCTTCTGGTATTTACCCAGCGATCGATCCACTTGACTCGACTTCACGTCAGTTAGACCCGTTAGTGGTTGGTGCTGAGCATTATGAAATTGCACGTTCTGTACAGAACGTATTGCAACGTTATAAAGAGCTTAAAGACATCATCGCAATCTTGGGTATGGACGAGTTAGCAGAAGAAGATAAATTGGTTGTTTACCGTGCGCGTAAAATCCAACGTTTCTTCTCTCAACCGTTCCACGTAGCTGAAGTCTTTACTGGTGCACCTGGTAAATTAGTACCACTTAAAGAAACGATTCGTGGCTTTAAAGGTCTATTAGCTGGTGAATACGATCACATCCCAGAACAAGCGTTCTATATGGTTGGTGGTATTGACGAAGTGATTGCTAAAGCCGAGAAACTTTAATTAGCAACTCTAATTTAAGGAGATTCTCATGGCGACTATGCAATGTGATGTTGTAAGTGTTAAAGAGTCGATTTACTCTGGACAAGTTACGATGTTAATCGCAAAAGGTGCGGGCGGTGAGCTTGGTATTTTACCAGGACATGCGCCACTCGTAACTTTGCTCCAACCGGGCCCGATTCGTGTTCAGTTGGAAAATGGTACAGAAGAAATCGTTTATGTATCAGGCGGTGTGTTAGAAGTTCAACCTCACGTTGTGACCGTGCTTGCAGATACTGCAATTCGCGCTGACAACTTGGATGAAGCTGCAATTATGGAAGCTCGTAAACAAGCTGAACAATTGTTAGCCAATCAAAAGAGTGATTTGGATTCTGCTGCTGCACTTGCTTCGCTTGCAGAAACTGCAGCTCAGCTTGAAACGATTCGTAAAATCAAAAACCGCGCACTTTAATTATTGCAGGTTCGAGATTGAAAAAAGCCACCGTCAGGTGGCTTTTTTTATTTAGATATCTTGAATAATTATAAATTTTCTATAAATTACCAAGCATATTTAGAATTATTAAACCAAAGAGTAAAAATCATCATGAAAATGATAAAAAGTCTTCCATTGTTCATTGCTGTGGCTTTTGTGGGGTGTGCATCGGTACCACCAGCGAACAATCAACTGAACGAACAAGCCAAGAAACTTGCAGCTCCTTCTGAGGGTAATGCCGCAATTTATGTTTATCGTTCAAATAGTGTTGTGGGTGCGGCACTCAAGAAAGATGTATGGGTAGATGGGGAGTGTTTAGGTGAAACTGCTCGTGGCACATTTTTCTTAAAGGAAGTTTTAGGAAATCAAGAGCATACAATCTCGACTGAATCAGAATTTTCACCTAACCATTTGGTACTTAAAACAGAACCAGGTAAAAATTACTTTGTTCAACAATCAATCAAAATGGGTGCATTTGTCGGTGGTGCAAATGTGAAACAGGTTGATGATGAAACTGGAAAAAAAGCGGTGAGTGAATATAAACTTGCACAATCTGGTAAATGCAGCAAACCAACGATTACGCTCGATAAAAAGTAAAAAATAAAGCCACCGTTAGGTGGCTTTTTTATATGGAATCGAAAATTAAAATAAACGGACTTTAAGCGTTTGAATCATCTTTATTGCCGAGTACTAAGGTTGCCAGTTTCACCATATCCATCTGAATGGTATTGAACTGTTTTTCAATCTTGGCAAAATCAATTTTTGAAAGATCAGTTTGACCATGCAATAACGGCATATTTAACAGTTTTTGATTTGCAGTTAATAAGTTTTGGCGGATCTGATCCACTTCATTGCTTCTTAAATTTAACGATAATAAAGCATCATGCAAGCCATGTAGCTCTTGGTTTAAATCGCCTGTTGTATGCTGTAATTTCTGGACATTCTTATCTTGAATGGCTTGTTCAAGATTGCTTTGTGATTGCTTGAGTAGCGTTACATAGTCATCAGTTTCAATTTGCAACTTGGCAATATCGCGGGCGATATTCAGCATATTGCCTTTGCTCAGATTTTGAGTGTCCTGAGCAATGCTTGCTTCACGTTCTGTATCTTCAAAGGTTGTTATTGATTGTTCAATCTCAGTGTTTTGCTCAGCTTGCTCATTGTCATGAGGAACCTGATCGCAACCTGCCAGCGTTAAGAGACTAACCAAGGTGGTTACTGAGAGAATGGCTTTGATAGAGAAATGTTCCATCATGGCTGAATTGCACCAGATTATGAGAAGAGCGTCACTATAATGAGAAAATGTGGAGAAAAAAGTGATTTTTGCAATTCAGCAACAGTTTGATCTAGGAAAATGGTAGAAGGAACTGTCTAGGAGTTTAAAAGAAAAGAATAGATAAGCTATTCTTTTCTCTACATTTCTCATGCTTATTTTGCTAACTCGGCTTCAATAGCACTGACAATGCGCTCATCATCTGCCGTAATATCAGGTGCAAAACGGGCAACCACTTCACCGTTCTTATTGATGAGGAATTTTTCAAAATTCCATAATACTTCAGGTGGGTTGTTTGGTGTTAAGCCGTAATCAACCAGATCTTTCCACCAAGGGCCTTCACCTGTACGCTCAGGAATTGCCTGAGTCAATGTCTCATATAAAGCATGCTTATCATCACCTGCAACTGAGATCTTGGCGAATAACGGGAAATGCACGTCATAATTCAATGAACAGAATTGTTGAATTTCATCGTTGCTGCCCGGTTCCTGTTCCAGAAAATTGTTAGCAGGGAAGCCGAGGATTTCCAGACCTTGATCTTTCTTGGCTTGATACAGTTTCTCTAAGCCTTCGTATTGCGGGGTTAAGCCACATTTAGATGCAACGTTTACGATCAAAAGCACTTTGCCTTGATGTTGATCAAGATCGACCTCCTGACCTTTGATGTCCTTAACAGGGATATGATAAACCGACTGGCTCATGGGATACGTCCTAATTTGTTGTTGTGACAAGACCTGTTTGTTTTAACTGCTATTGAGGCTGAGTGCAATCCTCTTGTTTGCAATACATACAAATAATAAGCAAAACCAAGGATTTGTTTAGCTTGCCGCATTTTTAAGCTGGATCGGCGTTTGTCCAGTATAGCGTTTAAAGAATTCAATAAAGCTGGAACTATGATGATAACCCAGCGTAAATGCCAGTTGCTTTATGGTCATGCCTTGCCGAATCTGATTGATGGCAAAAATGATTTTGGCCCGATTACGCCATTCAGATAGAGACAATTGCAGTTCTTGCTGGCTGAGACGTAACACATGACGCTCACTGACCGCAAAGTTTTGTAAGACTTTCTGTAGGCTGAGATGAAATAAATCTGGGTCTGCAAGCTGTTCCAGAATTGGGGAAAGAACGGGATGCGTGCTTTGCGGGAGATAATGCGAATAAGCGGGTGCCTGTTTCAGTTGATCATATAAAACCTGAAACAGGTGTTCGAGATATTCAGGTGCCGCTGCCTGTTTTTGCTGTTCCAGAATATGAATGACCAGTGCGCGGAAAAAAGGTTCAATACTAAAACAACGGCAAACTTCGCCTAAAAATGCGCCGAGCCGCGGATGTAATCGAATACAGATATAGTGGATTTCATGCTCAACAGGAAGTGACTGGTGCTCAGTGCGAGGCGGCAGCCACAGTCCATAGCTGGGAGGCGAGAGGTAATATTGCCCTTCAATATCAAACTCTAAAGTTCCGTTCAAACTGAAATTAAAATCCCCCCAGAGCGAAGAATGCGGGCTGACAATATCATCCTTTTGATATAGAAATTCATGGACTTCTATATCGCGTAGCAAGGGAAATTGTTCAGCAAGGTTATGCTTCATTCGGGGAGGCTCACTTTTAGTTTTCGCACGTCATTTTAGGATTATTCAAGCCTTTGGCTAAAGTGAAGATACTAATCAATGCCAAAGCCACAAAGCTGATAACGCCATAAATCAGGATGTTTTCATTGAAATGATCAACCACATAACCGCCAAGTAATGAACCAGTTGCAATCATGACCTGAAACATGCCAACGAACAAAGGCATGCCTTTTTCTACCGCATGCGGTGCATGCACAAACATCCAGATATTGGCCGAGGTTGGAAATGCGCCGAAGGCAAAGCCCCAAAGTGCGGTTAATACAATCGCGCCAAACTCATGAATCGCAAAGATCGGGAAGCCAAAGAACACAATTGCAAAACAGATCCCGACAAAGGCGAGGGTATAGCGTACATTCAGATTACCACTATAGCCTGCAAATGCATTGCCGAAAATACCCGCAATCCCATAGAGCAATAACAAGGAACTGATGGTGGTGCCGTTGAATCCAGCAATATTTTTAAAGAATGGCGCTAGATAGCTATATGCACAGAAATGGGCGAGACCGATGAGCAAGACGATTAACATACCGCTACGTGCTTTGGGAGTACGTAACAATGCAGGTAAATCGCGAATATGAATGGCTGAATCCGGTTTTAGTTCAGGCAAGAAAATCAGTTGTACCACCAAGACAATCAAGCCAATGCCAGCGGTAATACCAAATGCACTGCGCCACCCGTAAAACTCGCTAAGCCAGGTTCCGATCGGAACACCGAGTACAGTGGCAAAGGTCACACCTGCCATAACAATGGCGGTTGCTTTAGCGATGGGTAAATGAGGCGGTGCCAGTTTGCCACTCAAGGCAATTGCAGTTGCCCAGAAACCACCAATCGAAATGCCTAATACCAAACGGCTCAATAACAGAACATTAAAGCTTTCTGCAAAGGCGGTAATGGTATTGGCAAACACCATAATTGCGGTCAGCAAGATCAATACATAGCGTCGATCAAGCTGTTTCACGGAAACGGGCAAGAGCGGCGCTGCAATTGCAGCCATCACCCCTGGCAGGGTAATGATCAAGCCTGCTGTGCCCACTGAGATATTCAGGTCGGCTGCGACACTGTTGAGCACGCCGACAGGTAAAAATTCACTGGTGACTAGTGCAAAAGCTGCGATGGCAACCGCTAAAATGGCATACCAACTTCCTTGTGTGGTTTGCGTGGGTCGTACGTCTGAAGATGTAGATTGTTGCATGGGGTTTTCCTGAGGTGTCAGCACAAGGACAAAAGCTAAAGATGAAGTTTTATTTTATAACGATCACTATGAAATAAAATAAAGAATAAAAAGAGAGACGTCAATTAATTTTATAATGGTCATTATAAAAATATATGTGGCATTTATAAGAATTATGCATGAGCTGTCATCATGGGTACGCAGGCGATTGTTCAAGAAAAATACAGTCGCCCTGAATCATGGGAGTGGGCGAACTGTATAAGAGGAAAAGCAAATTTCTGGATTTTTCTCTCAAATCAAACAGAAGTCGTTTAATCTCCTGTTTGATCTGTAGGCTAAAGACTAATTTTTATAAGTGACTTTAGGATTATTTAAGCCGCGTGCCAGTGTAAAGATCAGGATAAGTGAACAAAGCACCAGCGGAAGCATCGCGAAGAATAAGATTGAGCCATCAAAATGGTCAACGATAATGCCACCGAACATGCTGCCCAGCGCAATCAGGATTAAAAAGGTCAATGTCACCATTGGCATACCTTTTTCAACCGCTTCAGGTGCATGCGTAAACATCCAGATATTCACAGCAGTTGGAATAATCCCGTAGGCAAAGCCCCATAAAGCCGTCAATACAATGGCAAGCATGACATTTGCCCCGACTAGCGGAAGAGCTAAAAATGCAAGCAAGAACGCAACACCACTCACTGCAAAGGTATAACGGATATTGATCTGACCGAGGTAGCCTGCAAAAACATTACCAAAAATCCCTGCAATCCCGTAGACCAGCAGTAAACGGCTGATCAGGCTATCCGAAAAATCGACCTGATGTTTAAAGAAGGCTGAAAAGTAGCTATAAGCTGCAAAGTGGGCGAACCCCATAAATAGAAAAATGATCAGACCTTTGCGGGCAGCAGGATGTTGCACCAAGATAGGCAGCTCTTTCCAGCGCAAAGATGAAGATGGCTTTAATTGAGGCAGATAGAGATACTGGAAGATCAAAAGCAATATGCCCATGAGCGAAATCGCTGTGAAAGAGGTTTGCCAGCCATTATATTGAGCAAGCCATGTGCCCATTGGGACACCTAACACGCTGGCTAAGGTCACCCCGAAAGCCACCCATGCAGTCGCTTTGGCAATGGGTAAATGAGGTGGTGCCAGACGACCACTTAATGCAACAGCGGTTGCCCAGAATCCTCCGACTGCAACACCTAAGATAATTCGTCCGAACAATAAAATCATGAAATTAGGCGCAAATGCGGTGAGCAGATTGGCAATGATCATCAACAGGGTGAGCATTAATAAGAGCGAACGCCGATCCATCGTTTTGGCTGAGATCGGAATCAGGACCGCAGCAAACATGCCCACGATTGCAGTTAAAGAAACGGTGAGACCTGCTGTTCCGACTGAGATTTGAAAGTCACGCGCGATATCATTGAGTACACCAATGGCAAGGAATTCGCCAGTGACTAAGGCAAAAGCGCTAAAGGTGACAGACAGTAAGGCAAACCAGTTACCTTGAGATGGATTAGATTCAAGTGTACTTAGCTCAGCGGGCGTGGAGTTTTCCATAATAATTCCCTTTATTGTTATAGAGATAACAATAAAATTGAAAAAACATTAGTTTTTATAACGATCGATATAAAATAAAATAGTTGATTAAAGTGCGTGCGTCAATTAATTTAATAGTGATCGTTATGAAATATTTGTGACAGTTATGACAAATGCACATGAGCCAACAGTAGCACCCTGTGATGACAGCTTAAAAAAGAAGCGTGGTCGTCCGAAGTGTTTTGATGAACAGCAGGCACTGGAAAAAGCCATGTTGCTGTTCTGGGCGAATGGCTATGAAGCGACGTCGATCAGTGATTTGACTCAGGCTTTAGAACTGACTGCACCGAGTCTATACAGTAGTTTTGGTGATAAAGCTGGACTGTTTTATAAATGCATCGATTATTATCTGGCACATGAAGCATGTCCAATTGTCCCTATTTTCTTAGAAGCTAAAACTGCCAAAGTTGCATTTGAGCTGTATCTATATGACAACGTCAAACGTTTGGCGCAGCCCAATAAACCAGCAGGCTGTATGCTGGTGGTGGCAACCATGAACTGCTCGGATAATGCGCAGGCGGTTCAACATAATATTCTTGAAAAACGTTTGCAAACCAAGCAGAAACTGTTTGAACGCTTAGAGCAGGGTGTAGCGAACGGTGATCTGGCAGCAACCGCTCCTTTGCAGGAAATGACAGACTTCTATGCCACCGTGGTACAAGGTTTAACTATTCAGGCTCGAGATGGTGCAACGGTTGAGCAACTGCATAAAGTTGTGGAACATGCCATGCGCGCTTGGGAGCTGTTCTAGGCAGGGATGTCGTAAGCGCGATATAAATGTCTGAAATACGATATTTCAATTATTTTGGACATCTTCCACAATACATCCATTGCTGAAATATTGTGAGAAAATGATGGGTCAGTTAACGAAATACCAAAAATGGGCATTTGTATTGCCTTTGATTGCCGTGTTGATTTGGTCACTCAATATTGCGGTAACTCGCTATGTGGCAGACTATATTTCCCCAGTCAGTATCAGCTTTTATCGCTGGTTTGTTGCCTTCCTGATCTTGACTCCTTTTATGTTGCCAAAAGTCTGGAAGCAACGTGCTCTAATTCGTCCATTCATTCCTAAACTGGCGGTACTCAGTGCATTTGGGATGGTGTTGTATCAAGGGCTGTCTTATACCGCAGCGCACTATACCACCGCGACGAATATGGGAATCGTGAATGCCTTTGTGCCTATTTTTACCATTTTCATCTCTTACATTATTTTAAAAGATGCACCGAATCGCTATGCCATTTTCGGGAGTTTATTGTCTTTTGCTGGCTTGATTTATGTCATGAGTCAGGGACGTATTTCTAACCTATTTGATCAGGGTGGTCATTGGGGTGATGCGGTCATGGTATTGGCCGTGGGATTCTATGCCTTCTATGGTGTGTTCCTGAAAAAATGGCAAGTTCAGTTGCCATTGATGACCAGTTTATATGTGCAGATTGCATTTGCTCTGATTTATCACTTGCCATTCTTATTGTGGTTGGGGCTGGATGGGATCAATGCTGAAAATGCAGCCAGTGTGCTTTATGCAGGGATGTTCCCGTCATTGATTGCACCATTATTATGGATGATCGCCGTGCAAGCGATTGGGCCAAACCGTACCAGTATTTTCATGAACTTGATGCCAGTATTCACCGCGATTATTGCCAGTCTGTGGTTATCGGAACACTGGACTATTTACCATACCATTGGTGGTGTCATGATTCTGGTGGGGATCATCATGGCACAAAAGAAAACCCTTAAAGCACCAGTCAAATTGGCAGAGTCTGCCTCATAAAGATGAAAGTCATAGGTGTGTTTGTTTAAAAAATAGACAAACGCACCAATTTATTTTTTGAATGATTCTCCTTTCTATCTGATTTGCAACTATATTTTTTAAGATAGTGAAGGTTTAGGCTCAAAAAAAGCTGAATAAAAATAAAAATATAATTTTATTAAAAAGGTTGAAGTGACAAAAAAGGTACGCTTTTCACATTTTTTGTTAGATAAATAATATATTTGTATAAATGAAATGATTGGCTCATAATACCAGCCACAGCAAAATGATTCATTTTAGAATGAATAAGTTGCTTACCGAATTGATGAACCCTCTGGATGTGATTATACACATCCTTTTTATGCTCAGTTATCCCTATATAACTGAGCTTTTTTTTGTCCGCTATTCACCTAAATCATCAAGCCCGAACAATTTCACCTGTCAGTGCATTGAGGATACGACTCGGCTCCCGACTCAATCCCAGATCACCTTCTAGATAATGTAATGCGTCGCCAAAATACGCTTGAGCATCTGCCAAACTATGGGCAGGTGTCTGGCCTGCGGGATTGGCGCTGGTCGAGACAATAAATCCATTAAAATGTTGGCACAGTTGCACGCATAAAGGATGGGTGGTGACACGCACCGCCACCAGAGGATGCTGACCTTTGATCCATGTTGGAATATGTTGATCAGCAGGTAATAGCCATGTTGTGGCCCGTTCAGTTGGCTGGCGATTTGACCAGCTGCGGATCACTTGCTGACGAATGTCGTTACTTAAACCTTGTAGTAAATGTTCAACCTGATCTAAATGACCTGCTAATAAAATGACGCCTTTTTCAACGGGACGATGTTTGAGTTCCAGAATTTCCTGAAAAGCCTGTTCATTATAGGGATCACAGCCCAAACCCCAGACCGCCTCGGTTGGGTAAGCCAGAATTTGTCCTTGTTTTAAAAGTTGTGCTGCTTCAGAAATAGAAGAGGTGATCATGCGAGGTCAATATAATAGCGAGGGAGAGATGACTAGTTTAATGCATTGGGCGGCAACGTAAATAGCGACCTGCCTGTTGCATGCTTAAACCGAGTAATTCCAGTTCCATTAATTGGGCCGTTAACTCAGCAATAGGTGCAGAATAGCGTTGCGCCAGTTGATCGAGATCTTGTCCAACCCAGTCTAAAACCTGATAGAGCTCAATTAAATGAGCGGGTAGCGTTGGCGGTGCAGAGGCAATATCTGTTGCTGGTTGTTGTTGGGCTTGCCATTGTGTGGGTAAAGCCAGATCTTCAATCACCTGTTCAGGATGATCTACCAGAATTGCACCTTCGCGGATCAACTGATGACAGCCCTGATGATGTTCACTATAAATATGTCCAGGAATGGCGAATACCATTTTTCCCTGACTGGCGGCTTCATTGGCAGTAATTAATGAACCGCTTTTAAGTGCAGCTTCGACCACCAATACCCCCAGACTTAACCCACTGACAATACGATTCCGTCGTGGAAAATGTTGTTGTAAGGGCATGGTCGTGGGTAGAAATTCAGTCACTACTGCGCCTGACTGGGTAATTTGTTGTGCCAGTTGTTTATGCTGGGCAGGGTAGACGGTGTCTAGTCCTGTGCCAGTCACTGCGATAGTACGCTGATGAACCAGACCACCTTGATGGGCTGCCTGATCAATGCCATGAGCCAAGCCGCTACTAATATAGAAACCTTTTTCACTTAAATAGTAAGCAAAATCATAGGCAACTTGTCGCCCATGAGGACTCGGTTTGCGACTCCCGACCATGGCAATTTGAGGTTGTAACAGCGCTTGCGCCTGACCTTGCCCAAAAAGGATTGGTGGACGATCTGTATAAGGCAGCAGTTGCGTTGGATAGCCAATATCTTCGGGCGTTAAAATAAAATCACTATGGCGGCAAATCAATTGAATCAGTTGTTCAAATTGTTGCTGGCCTTGTGCGGTCTGGAATTCCGCTAAACGTTTTAAATGATTGGCATGCAGGCCAAGTTGAGACCATTCTGCAAAACGATGACTTTGTGTGGCCTGTTCACAGCTACCGAAATGCTGTTGGATCTTTTGGAAGCTGGAAAGCGAATGTTGAACCAAGTACCACACTAGCACAGTATGGTAGTGATGAGGCGATAATTGATTCAACATCTTAGGCCTTAATCGTCAAGACGTGGTGGTTTGATATCTGAGCCAAGCTTAATTGGTAACTCGCTTTCGAGTACATAGGCATAGCTGATACGGTCAAAACTCTTGAAGATCATGACACTACCCAAATATTGTCCAGGTAGTTTCACTTGTTCTTTGGTTTTTGGGTCACGAACAGTTTCACCATCTTGATAGATACTAAATACCTGACCGACCTCAACACCATCAACCGTTCCACGATCTACGGTTACGACCCCATTTTTTGCGGCTGTACCGATAGAACCCATCACACGGATAATTTTACCGCCATCTTTGACCTGATTAGCGTCAGTTGGATAGAACAGAGTTGGAAGCATGGCATCCTGTTCAGCCATAACACGGTCGCCACGACGTACTTCACCATTATAGCTATCGGTCAGTTCAACCGTAGTAATGTCATTTTCACTACGAATCGCCACACCTGAGGCAACTTGAGTCAGTTCAACGCCAAGATTCTGTTTTTTACCATTCTGATCCAGTACTACATAGGGTTCACCTTCACGGAATACGCCGTAGCGTTGGCCATTTTCAAGGCCTTGTCCACGCACATAAACACTTTGGCCTTTACCTGCCATAACACGGTTATCAGCAGTGCCGAGAATATAAGGTGTATTGGCAATCGCGTCTGCTGGCAGCACAGAAGTGCGCTCTAACCATTGCTGAATATGTGTCAATGGAATAACAGGCACGCTATTGTTCAGTGCTTCAACACGGACTTGCGGGCGTAGGGTAGACGTATTGCCTGTATAGCGACGAATAATACCGTCACATCCATCACCTTCATCTTTACCAATCAATGGCTTACCGTTCAGGCTACAGAGTAATAGGCGATCCCCTGGATAAATCCAGTGTGGATTTTTGACATGCTTATTGCTTGCCCAGATTTCAGGCCAGCGCCAAGGCTTCTTTAAAAATTTACCCGAGATATCCCAGAGTGTATCGCCTTTTTTCACCACATAGACATGCGGAGCACCTACTTTTACTGCAGGTGGGCTAACATTCGGGCTGGCTGCATGCGCAAAATTGACACTCATCCCCAATCCTGCACAAATTGCAGCTGCAATCAGTTGTTTTTTTAACCCCAAGGCATGAAATGATGGTATGCCGTTTAAAACCTTTTTCATTATCATAATTCCTAAAAATTATGTGTGTAGTTGCGCTATAATAACGACTTTACACACAATTTTTTTGATCAAGCATTCCCTTCAGTTGGTTTTTTGATCAATGGCATAAGTGAGGACGACAGTATGGCCTTATTACCTATTTTAAGTTTTCCTGATCCCCGCCTTCGTACCATTGCCAAGCCAGTCGAAGAAGTCACTGATGAAATTCGTCAGCTTGCAGCAGATATGTTTGAAACCATGTATGAAGCACCAGGTATCGGTTTGGCGGCAACTCAGGTTGATCATCATATTCAGCTTATTGTTATGGACATCTCGGAAGAGAAAAACCAACCGATGGTGTTCATTAACCCCAAAGTCATTCCACTGACCGAAGATACTCAGCCTTATGAAGAAGGCTGTCTCTCTGTGCCTCAAATATACGACAAAGTTGAGCGTCCGTCACGCGTAAAAATCGAGGCAATTAACCTTGAAGGTCAAGCATTTGAGTTAGAAGCTGACGAACTTCTCGCTGTTTGTATCCAACATGAAATGGATCACTTAAATGGCAAACTTTTTGTCGATTATTTATCGCCTTTAAAACGTCAGCGTGCCCGCGAAAAAGTGGAAAAAGTGGTGCGCCAACGCGATAAAGAGAAAGTTGCAGTTAAACGCTAAACTGTAGCGACGATGAATTAACAGATGTTGTCCTTGTTTCGTTGTGGGTTGTTGCTGGCTTTAACCGCGGTCTGTTTACAGATTGCGGTTTTCTTGCAGCCGCTCCTTCCGAAGCAATATCAGATTGCGCCTGTGTGTGAAACCATCACCCAAGCGCTTCTGTTACCTAAACTACAAAGTACCCAGAGCCATTCGGCACAACATCCTCATGAACATCAGCTTGAGCATGCTCAGGTTTCGATGCCGCATCATGACCATCATGATCCTAATCACCAATGTCAGTACTGTACGGTTTATGCCAATCTGGTCCTGCCGCCTGAATTTGGTGTGAAAGAAGTGCTGGTTCGGATTCAAATCCGTTTAGTTGCTTATCAGCAAGCATTTAAGCATGTTTATTTTGCACTACAACGATTATTTCTGTTGCCCCAAGGGCGAGCCCCGCCACTCTTTGCATAAATTAAAACGTCATTTTCATTAGGGTTTTCAAAACTCTAGCCTAGTTTTACTTATGTTTTAAGAGAGACCTATCATGGCTCAACCTAAATTTTTATTACAACCGCTCACGGTTGCGATCCTTGCTGCCTCAAATACGGTAACGGTTTGGGCAAATCCAGCCGACTCATCCGCAACTGAACATGCTCATGTTTCGCTTGCGCCGATTGTGGTAACCGCCCAACAACCAAATGAAAGCAATGGTTTGGTGGTACAAGCCGATCCAAAACAACCGATTCAGCCGATCCCTGCAACGGATGGGGCAGATTATTTACAAAGTATTATGGGCTTTAATGCGATACAGAGTGGCGGTACTAATAGTGACGTGACTTTCCGTGGCATGTTTGGTTCACGTATCAAAATTCTGACCGATGGTACGGAAAATCTGGGGGCATGTCCGAGTCGTATGGATGCACCGACCTCGTATATTTCACCCGAAAGCTATGATCGTATTTCGGTGATTAAAGGCCCACAAACGGTTCAATATGCCAATACAGGTTCTGCTGCAACCGTGATTTTTGAACGTCAACCTGAAAAGTTAACCCAAGCTAAACCTTATCGTGGACAAGCAAGTGTACTGTGGGGTTCATTTGGGCGTTTAGACCAAAATGTTGAAGCCGCGGTTGGGGACGAGAAAAAATATATCCGTTTGAATGCCAATCGTTCTGAGTCGAATAGCTATCAGGATGGTGACGGTAAAACCGTGCCTTCTTCATGGGAGCGCTGGAATGCAGACGTCGCTTTAGGCTGGACACCTGACGAAAATACCTGGTTGGAATTGACGGGCGGCAAGGCTGATGGCGAGGCTGAATATGCGGGTCGTGGTATGGATGGTGCCCAATTCGCGCGTGAGAGTTTAGGTCTGCGCTTTGAAAAGAAAAATGTCACCGATGTGATCAAGAAAATTGAAGGTCAGGTGAACTATAGCTACAACGACCATATTATGGATAACTATAGTTTGCGCACACCGCCCATGGTTGAAATGCAGCATGGTGATCACAGCATGCTGATGCCAAACCCAATGGCAATGCAAGTGACGCGCCGTACTTTGAACTCACGTTTGGCGATGACCTCTGAATGGGATCAGTGGAGTTTAATCACTGGAGTGGATTCTCAGTTCAATAAACATGGTGGCAGCATGTCATCACCGATCATGCCATCTATGAATGTTCCATTCCGTCAGGATATGCGCTTCCAGTCTTATGGTGCTTTTGGTGAGTTAACCTATCAGTTGAATCCGCAGAACAAGATTGTAACAGGCGCTCGTGTCGATCAGGTCAAGGTGGATGATGAGCGTGCTGACTCTAAAGCTAAAGGGTTCAATACCCAGCTTGAAAAAACCTTACCAAGTGCGTTTGTGCGTTTGGAAAATCAAAATGCCGAGCATGGCCTTAACAGCTATGTTGGACTGGGTTATGTAGAACGTATGCCTGATTATTGGGAGCTATTCAGTCCTGAACATGGTAATGCAGGTTCGAGCAATACTTTTAACGGCGTCCGTCCAGAAAAAACCTTACAGCTAGATCTTGGTTTTACCCAGCAACAGGGTGCATTTAACTCATGGGTTTCTGCTTATGCAGGACTGATTGATGATTATATTCTGATGAGTTATCACGATCATAGCCACTTACATGAAGGTGGACATGGCGGGCATGGAGGTGGTGGAATTACCGCAGGTGCCAAGAATGTTGATGCCACCATTGCAGGGGCTGAGGCTGGAATCGGGTATCAGTTTACCGATCATATTCAGGCAGACGTGAGTGCGATGTATGCATGGGGTAAAAATACCAGCGACAATACGCCGTTGCCACAAATTGCACCTTTAGAAGGTCGTGTGAATTTACGTTATGTTGCTGATAAATACACGCTTGGTATGTTGTGGCGTGTCGTCGATCAGCAAAACCGTGTGAGTTTGCACCAAGGAAATATCGTGGGATATGACCTTAAACCAAGTGCGGGTTTCTCAACGATTTCATTGAATGGTAGTTATAGTCTGAATAAAGACGTCGATCTTTCAGTTGGTGTCGATAATCTGCTCGATAAAACTTATACCGAACACCTCAATAAAGCGGGCAGTTCAGGTTTTGGTTTTGCCAGTGAAGAGCAGTTCAATAATACTGGACGCAACTACTGGATGCGTATGAGCATGAAGTTCTAAGCCATGCAAAAACAAGGTGGATCAGTCCACCTTGTTTTACTTTAGCTCTAAGCCAGACAATCCTGTTTTGGCATCAGGCTATCGCAATACAATGGATTTAATGCACATTGCAAATCATCAATTTGTTCTTGAGTGACGTAACCCTTACTCTTGAGATATTCCGCCACGCGGTCATCACGCAGGCTTAAAAATGCCGCATCGTAAACGCCTAAATCAACAAATAAAGCGGCTGTTTCCAGACTATTAAAATGATCGAGGAAAACATCATTATCATGCATCAGGAAAATATGTGTGAACGGTGCATTGCTATCGACTTTTAAAAGCTGTGCCAATTGTTCAGGACGCGTTTTGATAAACAATAAGTCGGAAAGTTCATCAAACTGGCTTTTGTCCAGTTGGTTTTCATCGCCTTTGACATGACTTAACCATGCTTTAAAGACCAGAACTGCACCGCCGCGTAACAGCATGCTCCAGATTTGATGGCGTGTTTCATGGCCGAGATGAGCAGATTCTGCTTCAAGTGCATCTAAAAATTTCTGTTCTTGCTGTGCCAGCTTTTCAAATAATCCCAAACCTTGTGGATGGTAGGCTGCGGGAGCAAATACATCAAAATTCAGTTCATGGAATACATTCAACGCCAGTGGAACTGCCGCCTGATAGAGGGTATCCAGTGCATGTAAATGTGTCTCTTCGAGTTTGCTATGCGCAAAAACCTGTTGCCAGTCTAATTGCGGTAATAAGGCATTCGCGCTGTATTGGCGATAAAACTGTTGTGACGTATGGTCTGTTGTGGGGTGACTATTATTCATGATCAATGTCCTTTTCGACAGTCTGTTTCTAGAAACCCAACACGATGAGCCATAGGTTTCCATTAATTTGATCAATTTATGCGGTATCAAGAAAGCAAGTAGAATACGACTAAAGTTGTAGGGTGGTTTTTTAGGGTAAAATTATAAAATAAAAACAATAACTTAATTAATTGTAAGTAAGTGTACAAACGTTCACTAATGTAAGTGAACGTTTTTGCCATAGCCAATTATCATTTGAGCACTTTGGTCAATTTATCATCGCTCAAAATGCTGCTTTTTGATGATTTTTGCCTATATTGCAAAATATTTGGTCATTTATTGCATAGGCATGATTTTTAAACCAGATAACCACGCACGTAAACCAGCAGGTTTAAGCGGCTTTTTCAGCAATACAATATTCTGCTGTTTTAAATATTGAGGCAGTTCTGGATCAGAATCTGCTGTGATCAATGCTACTGGAATATGTGCAGGACGATATTGTTCAATAAAGTCCAAACCACGTTGATCATGATTCAAATGCTGATCAATCAGCCAGACCTGAATCTCTTCCTGCTCAATGAGTCGTAGTGCTTCTTCAGGTTCTGTTGCAGTGAAGATCTGATAGCCCCATTTGCTCAACAGTGTTCGCATGCCTTCCAGAATGGTTTCATCATTATCCAGACACAGGACTTTATAGGCCGTATGCTGTAATGCTGTCACATGAGGTGTCGCCGTTTGAATTTTAGGTGCTTCCACTAAAGGTACTTCGATCATGAAGCAGGAGCCTTTGCCTAGTTCAGAATAAACATGTACGGGGAAATCCAGCAGGCTGGTCATTCGTTGTACAATCGCAAGCCCCAGTCCAAGACCTTGTTCGCCCCAAGGTGAAGTATGCCCACAACGCTCAAACTCTTGGAACAGTTTAAGGCGCTGTTGTTCATTAATCCCTGGCCCTGTATCCCACACACCAATACGAATATGGTTTGCTCGCTGTGCGGAACGCAACACACCAACCACCACACGTCCTTGCGCTGTATAACGTAAAGCATTGCTGACAAAATTCTGGATAATTCGTCGCATCCATTGAGGATCGGTATCTACCCAAAACTTGGTATCGTGGACGGAGAGTTGAATATCGCGCTGGGCCGCAATGGATTTGAACTGTAATTCTAGGTCGTTCAATAAATCATGCAATGAATAGGCTTGGCGTTTGGGTTGAATGGTACCGCCTTCTAAACGGGCAATATCAAGTAGGGCAGAGAGCATACTTTCTGCGCCGTAAAGTGCCCGATCCAGCTGTTGTAAGGTCTGCTGATCTTCTGCGGAATGGACACTTTGTTCTAAAGCGGTGCTAAATAGACGTGCTGCATGCATCGGTTGAAGTAAATCATGACTGGCTGCGGCCAAGAAACGGCTTTTCGATTGATTGGCTTTATCGGCTTGTTCCAGCGCCAATTGCTGTTCGGTCAACGCATTCGCAAGCTGCTGGGTTCGGTCACTGACACGTTCTTCCAGTACGGCTTCATTTTCACGGAATGCCGTAATATCGGCAAAAGTGGTGACGAAGCCACCACCTTCAATTGGGTTGCCGCGCATTTGAATAACGAGACCATCTTTACGAATCCGCTCGAACTCATGGGCACTGCCGACTTTCATCCAGTGCAGTCGTTTACGCACATGTTCTTCAACTGGGCCCGGCCCACATTCACCACGTTCCGCGTTATAGCGAATCAAGTCTGCAATTGGACAGCCGACATAGACCAGATCTTTTGGATAATCAAATAGTTTCAGGTATTGGTTATTCCACGCCACCAGACACATATTTTTATCCACCACACTGACCCCTTGTGTCATGTGATCGATCATGGTCATCAATAAATTTTGGTTAAAACGCTGCCATTGCGAGGCTTGGTCAAGAATATTCGCGACTTGACCCAGCGCCAGACCATTATTAATCATGGCAGTGGTCAATAAGGTACGGGCAGAGGCAGCTCCAATAATCCCCGCCAGATACTGCTCGGTAAAGCGCCACCACATGCCATTCGCCACATGATTTTCATTTAAAACCACATGGTTTTGCTCACAAAATTGCTGAAAAGCTTGTAGTGTTGGTTTATCGCCGGTAATACGCTTGGCCAATGCCAGTAAATCACCGACTTTAAGTCGTGCAGCATTCAGATGCAGATCTGTCAGGTCAGTGTTGGACTGGGCTGAAGGCAATGGTTTGCTTTCATAATAGAAAAAACTTTCCGCCTGAATTTGTTCGGCTACACTTGGACGGTAAAGGCGCGATACCCAAATATAAAGCACCACGTTCAAACCTAAAGACCACAACACACCATGGGTGAGTGGGGCAAACGATTCAAATCCGAGTAAGGCTTCGGGACGTAAGCCATTAATATTAAAAGGCCCAAACAATAAAATATGTTGTGCAAAATCTTGATAGTGATCAGGCAGGCTACGCAGTACAGTCGGGAACAGTAAGGTGTAGCTCCACATAGCAAAGCCCATTAACAGGCCGACGTAGACACCCTGACGACTTGCACCACGCCAGTATAAGCCGCCAATCAAGGCAGGAGAAAATTGTGCGACCGCACTAAAAGCCAGTAGGCCAAAAACAGAGAGTTGATTGATATCATTAAAGAAATGGAAAAACAAAAAGCCCAGTAACATCACGCTAATGATACTAATGCGGCGGGTGAGTTTGAGTACCCGAGGCAAATGCTGATCATGACGGGAAATAATTTTAAAACGCCACAGGGCAGGCATAATCAGGTCATTACTGAGCATAATTGACAATGCCACAGAGGCAACCAAAAGCATTCCGGTCGAAGCTGAAAAGCCTCCCAGAAAAGCCAAAAGTGCTAACCAATCTTGCTGATAGCTCATCGGTAAGGCCAGTACGGCAATGTCTGGTGTCCCCAACGATTCGGGTAAAGAATGCAGCGCCCAACTGGCAATTGGAATGATCGCAATCACGGTCAGAATCAGATAGGCAGCGAACCAGCGACGCGCCCCACGAATATGTTTTTCATCCCGTAATTCCACCACCGCCACATGGAACTGGCGTGGCAGGCAGATCATGGCTAGACCTGCCAGTAATGTTTGCACCCAGAAAGTTTCAGGGACACCGAGTTGTTGCAGGTCATGAAAATGCTGATGAACATCAGTACTGACCTGTTTAATATTGTCCGGTGATTGTAATAAGAAAAATGCTGCCACACAGAGCAGGGCAAAGAGCTTAACAAAGGACTCAAAGGCAACAGCCAGCATTAAACCGCCGTGCTGTTCGGTATGCGCAATATGCCGTGTCCCAAAAATCATGGCTAAAATTGCCAGTACAGCCGTCAGCACCAGAACACTATTGGTGGTGGTATGGATATGTGCGTTTTGCTCCAGAATTACCGAGGCGCTGAGTGCAATAGCGCGAAGTTGCAAAGCCAGATAGGGCACAATCGCAATGACGGCAAGAATCGTGACCAGTGCTGCCAGACTTCCACTTTTGCCGTAACGAGCAGCCACAAAATCGGCAATTGACGAAATAGCATGGTGCTGACGGATGCGGCCCAAGCGCTTCCAGATGTCATAACCAAACCAGATAAATAGCAATGGCCCAAGATAAATCGGTAGAAAGATCACGCCTTGACGAACCGCGGCACCTGTTGCGCCATAAAAGGTCCATGAAGAGCAATATACGCCCAAAGTTAAGCTGAACAGCAGCATCCGACCACGCGTACTTAAACGGCTAGCGTGCTTTTCACCAAAAAAAGCACAGCCGAATAACAGCACGATGTACAGGGCCAATACCCCAAGAATAAGCCAACTGTTCATATTGCTCACGTGATCAAATTCCATTTTTTATCATACCCGAAGCGCGGGTATAGCAAGGAGTAGAGATTTGCATTTAGAGACCAAAGTCTAAGTTACGAGTCAATCATAATCTTGTTAAGTTGGATAATGAAAAATCCCACGTAAAAAGGGGTCCACGGTTGGACACAAAAATAAGGAGTTGATTATGGATGATTCTCAGGTAGATCGAATTCTACATAATCCAAAGTTTCAAGAAATGGTCAGCAAAAAGCGTACATTAAGTTGGACATTAACAGCAATCATGCTGTTTATCTACGTTGGATTTATGCTTTTAGTTGGCTATAACAAAGAATTTTTAGCAAGTTCATTTAGCGGTGGTGTAACCACTTGGGGTATTCCCCTCGGTTTAGGCATTATTGTGTTGTCATTTATTTTATGTGGGGTGTATTCCTACATTGCCAATAATAAGCTTGACCAGTTGAATGAAGAAGCCCTCAAGGAAGTTGAGGCCATTGCACATGAAAAAGGGATGCACTGAGATGAAAGGGACATCATTCAAAGCGATACTGTTCACACTGCTCAGCTTTTGCTGCACAAGTATTGCATTCGCCAGTCCAGATTTAGGTACAGCTGAACAGCAAGCGACCAACTGGCATGCGATTATTATGTTTACGATCTTTGTCGGTTTTACATTGTTCATTACCAAATGGGCAGCGAAGCAAACCCAGTCTGCACAAGATTTCTATACCGCTGGTGGCGGGATTAGTGGTTTCCAAAATGGTTTGGCGATTGCCGGTGACTATATGTCAGCTGCATCGTTCTTGGGTATTTCTGCATTGGTGTTCAGTTCGGGCTTTGATGGCTTGCTCTATTCACTCGGTTTCATGGTCGGTTGGCCAATCGTTTTGTTCCTTGTGGCAGAGCGTTTACGTAACTTGGGTAAATATAACTTATCCGATGTGGTGTCGTTCCGTTTGGAAGAAAAGCCAGTCCGTACCTTGGCAGCATTTAGTTCATTGGTTGTCGTGGCGTTCTACCTGATTGCACAGATGGTGGGTGCAGGTCAGCTCATCAAATTACTCTTTGGTTTGAACTACAACATCGCAGTTGTGATCGTAGGCCTCTTGATGATGGCGTATGTGATCTTCGGTGGCATGTTGGCAACCACATGGGTGCAAATCATTAAAGCAGTGATGTTGCTCAGTGGTGCGACTTTCATGGCATTTATGGTAATGAAAGCAGTTGGTTTTAGCTTCACCAATATGTTTAATCAAGCCATTGATGTGTATAGCCAGGCGCACAGCATGAGCTGGGATGAAGCCGCTAAAATCATGGGGCCAGGTTCGTTAACGGCAAACCCGATTGATGCGCTTTCACTTGGTCTTGCCTTGATGTTTGGTACTGCTGGTTTACCGCATATCTTAATGCGGTTCTTCACGGTGAAAGATGCCAAAGAAGCACGTAAATCAGTTGTGGTGGCAACAGGCTTTATTGGTTACTTCTATCTTTTAACCTTCATTATCGGTTTCGGTGCGATCCTGTTTGTTGCAAATAACCCGCAATTCCTTGATCTTGCGAAAGCAGCAGTGACAGGCAAATTAGAGCTGGTGGGCGGTAACAACATGGCGGCAGTTCACTTGAGTGATGCTGTGGGCGGTGACTTGTTCATGGGCTTCATTTCAGCGGTCGCATTCGCAACAATCCTTGCGGTGGTTGCAGGTTTAACGCTGTCAGGTGCATCTGCAATTTCACATGACCTTTATGCCAACGTATTCAAGAAAGGCAAAACAACACCTGAATCTGAATTGAAGATGTCAAAAATCGCAACTTTAGGTTTAGCGATCTTCGCCATGATTTTGGGTATCTTGTTCGAGAAACAAAACGTTGCCTTTATGGTTGGCTTGGCATTCTCGGTGGCATGTTGTGCAAACTTCCCGGTACTCGTGTTATCAATGTTCTGGAAAGGCTTAACAACGCGTGGTGCAGTGATTGGTGGTGTCGTAGGTTTAGTTGGTGCGGTGAGTCTGATCATTCTATCTAAAGCGGTTTGGGTAGATACCTTGGCGATTTCTGAAACTGCGCCAAACCCATTCAATGGCCCAGCATTATTTGCAATGCCACTTTCATTCTTCTGCTGCTGGTTCTTCTCTGTAACAGACAAGTCAGCGCGTGCAGAGAAAGAGCGTAAAGCCTTTGATGCTCAGTTTGTTCGCTCAATGACAGGGATCGGTGCTTCTGGCGCGTCAGATCACTAATTCGCTTGAGCTAAAAAAAGCCCTCATTGATTGAGGGCTTTTTTATGGCTTATTGATGCATGCTCGCCAGTTGTTGTGACTGATTGCGATAGAGCGACAAGCCAATGCGTTGCAAATGACGCCCATTTTGTTCAAGAAAACGGTTTAATTTTGGAATATGTTTGGCACTGGTATACAGCGCTAAATTTCGACCAATCAGATAATAAGCAAACCAAGCTGCTGATTGCGGAGCCAAACCTAATTTCTGCATTTTCTTGCGACCAATAAAAAACTGGGTAATTTCTAAATGCTGTTTATATGCCAGTTTTTGCTGGAAAGTCCGTAAATAACGATATTTGCGTTCGAATGGCTCTTTTGAAAGACTGGAGCCAAGCGAAATACTACTGGCATCGGATTGCGGATGGGCAAATTGCATCCAGTAAATCAGTTTCCAGCCTTCTGCCTCATGATCGACCAGCCATTTTTCCTCAACACCCATTAACCAGCCCGCATATTTCCAGAAATGTAAAAAGCTATCAATTTCCTGCTTGCTCGGAAAAATCCCCAAAGCACGAATACCAATCAGTACCACACCACTAAAGGCAATATTGGTCATGGCCTGATCGTATTGGTTGATCGGTAGACCCCAAGTCTCGGCATCCCATTTTTCTGATTTTTGCAGTTGATGACGAACCAGTGAATGAATAAAACGTACAAAAATGGTGGAGGTAAAACCTTTGCTAAAACGTGAAAAACCATCTGCTTCGGTGATGTCGACCCACCATTTGGTGGTTTCAGCGAGACGTGTTCCCGCCTGTTTCTTTAATGCACCAGTCAGGATCAGAGGTTGGTTAAATCCCGGATACATATAGCCAGTCATTAAGGATAAATCTCGCAGGATCAGTCCGTTATTAATGCCTAAACGATAAGTAAATTTAAGTGCCTCATCGACTTTGGTTTGCTCGTACCACGCAGGTTTTTGTTCAATGAATTGGAAGAAAGTGGTGAGTTCAGGAATTTCATGCGGTAATTTGTCTAAGCCCTCATAAAGCGCCGTTTCAAAATATTTACGATGAAGTTTAGGGTTTTGTAGCACCCAAAGCAGTACCTGATCCATCGGTTCATCACCACTTTGCAGGGCTGTGTTCAAGTCAAGATATTCCTGATAACTCGGTTGAACTTCCTGTCGGGTCATATAACTGAGAATTTTCGTTTTGATATTGCGCTGAATCATGTCTTCAAACGCCGCCAAGCGTTTAGGTTTAACGATGCTTTGCATTGCATAAAGTCCCTGATTGTTATTTAATCAAAGCTTAATATGAATAATTATTCGCATTCAATTCGCATTTCAATTGAGGCTGAGCATGAGAAAACGACCGCAGCAGCAACGCGCCAAAATGATCGTTGAAAGCATTTTGGAAGGGGCACAGAAATGTATTTCTGAATATGGGGTTTTGCAGGTGACTACACCTAAAATCTCTGAAAAATCAGGGGTGAGTGTTGGATCGATTTATCAGTATTTTGAAAATAAAGAGCAAATCATTGCGGAATTATTGCTACGTAAAAGTGAAAATTTGGGACAGGCGGTAAAGCAACTGGTGATGCTACAACAGCAAACGTCTATTCAGGACATCATCACATTAAGTATTGCCTTTGGCTTTGAATCGCTAAAGTCTGATCAAGGCTTTTTTATCGAAATCTTAAAAAACTGGCATGCATATAGTGATTCGGAAGCGGCACAAGTTTTAGAGCAGCACTTTTTAGAAGTCGGCATGTATTTATTCGGGCGTTATTATCCGCACTGGGATTTTGAGACCTTAAAACATAAGTCTTTTGTAATTATTAACAGTACCTTATTTACCATGATGCGTTATGCCAGTAAAAATACTTTTCTTATTGAAGAACAACGCCTGCAACAAGAACTGTCTAAAATGATCGTTTCTTTTTTAGATGCAGTATGATGCACTCAACAAAAATGAAAACCATAACAATATTCAGGAAAACCACATGCAAAGCTTAAAACAATTCTGGAGTACATTTCGTTTATTGCCATCTGCATGGTTGTTGCTGGTCCAACTGGCTTTATTGGTTCTGTATATGCTGACCTATGGTGATAGTGAATATCGTGCCTTAACTTGGTCAATGGGCGTTTTGGCTCTGCTGATTATTGCTAAGGTGATTCGACAAACACCTGTATTTACCTTTTGGGGTTTGGTTTTTGTCAGTGGTGCCTTCCTATTTTCGATTATGCTCTTTATTGGTTATGCCACGCCGACCATTCAAATTATGGCCTATAGTTTTGAGGCTTTGGCCTATTTCTATGCGGCTTATGGCTTGTTGCGCTATATGTTTGCCGACCGTTATCTGACCAAGGATGAGCTATTTGCAGCAGGTGCCGTATTTACCTTGATCGCTTGGGCCTTTGCTTTTTTATACAGTATTTGTCAGCTACTTTTGCCGAACAGTTTCCTGAATCCCAATCAGCCCCAAGCTTTACAAAGTTGGCTGGATCTGCTGTTCTTAAGTTTTAGCCTGCAATCGGCAACAGGTTTATCTGACTTGATGCCGATGAGTCCAGCCGCCAGAGTCCTAGCAATGTTACAAATGTTTGGTGGGGTGATGTACCTCGCCGTGGTGGTATCCCGTTTGATTGCATTGCAATATATTGCGCATTTACCCAAAAATCAGTGATCCGATGTTGAAATGAAGCGGGTTGTAGTTTCCTGTTCCAGCCATTCGATGAATTTCAGCATAATCGGATTATGCGGCTGTTCGGCATAAACAAAATAATAGCAACGCGAACCGCTGAGTTTATGCGATGACACGATGATCAATTCTCCTCGATTCAGTTCTTTTTCTATCAGCATTTGTGGAATCAGGGCCACGCCAAGATGGTGTGTAGCGGCAACGGCCAGCATGGAAAACAGCTCATGGCGCTGACCTTCCATCGCATAGGGGGCGTTATAGCCCAGACTGTCGAACCATTCTTTCCAGATTGCAGGGCGAGTGGTCTGTTGTAATAAGGGCAGTTGTGAGAGTTGTGCCGCAGTCAGATCCAGCGCCGCTGGTGATTCATTTGGAATCAGATCAGGGAAGAACTTTTTAATCAGCGTCGGCGAGCAAACGGCAACGACTTCTTCTTGCATCAAAAAATGTGCAGTTGTTCCGGGCCAATTTTCAACTTGAGCGGGCGTACCTGCATAGATGGCAGCATCAAAAATCTGCTCACTGAATAAAAAGGGCTTGGTGCTGGTCTCAAGATGGATGGTAATTTCGGGATAGTTTTCATTAAAACGATGTAGGCGTGGTAGCAGCCAGCGTGTTGCAAAGGTCGGCACTACCCCGAGTTTGAGTGTGCCACCTAAACCTTGATGTGACATCAGGTCGAGCGTGCTGTGTTCCAGTCCGAGCAAATGCGTCTTGATATTCTTGAGATATTGCTCTCCCGCAATCGTCAGTTCTACCCCATGTCGGACCCGATGAAACAAGGGCAGATTAAGAAACTCTTCCAGTTGCTGAATCTGTCGGGAAACCGCACTTTGGGTCATGCTGAGTTCCTGTGCTGCGTGGGTATAGGTCTTATGTTTGGCAGCGGCTTCAAAACAAATCAATGACTGGAGTGAAGGAATCATACGTCGCATAACAGCGTCCTTGTGTTACCTGCAAAAAAAGAACCATGAGGTTGGGATAATTCAAGCGTTGTACATTATTCTCTGCTGTATTTTTAACAGAATAATGGAGTCCATTTCAATTGAGCTATGCATAAAACGCATAGCTGTATGAAAAAACATCGTTTGCCTGAAGCTTTAATCTGGCCTAGCATCATGTGCATCACTGATATTCAGATTGCTCAAAAGGAAGATAAAAGTCATGGCAAATCAAGGAAAGCGTGTCTCTTTTAACTGGCAAGATCCATTTTTACTCGAACAGCAACTCAGCTCAGAAGAACGCATGATTCGGGATAGCGCTCAGGCCTATTGTCAAGACAAGCTCATGCCACGCGTACTGGAACAATTCCGCCATGAAAAAACAGATCCAAGTATTTTTCGGGAAATGGGTGAGCTAGGTCTATTAGGCCCAACCATTTCAGAGCAGTACGGTGGAGCAGGATTGAACTACGTCAGTTATGGTTTGATTGCGCGCGAGATTGAACGCGTAGATTCTGGCTATCGCTCTATGGCCAGTGTGCAAAGTTCGTTGGTGATGGTACCTATTGATGAATTTGGTACAGAGGCGCAAAAACAGAAATACCTGCCTAAATTGGCAACAGGTGAATACATTGGCTGTTTCGGATTGACTGAACCTGATCATGGCTCTGATCCGGGAAGCATGCTGTGCCGTGCCAAAAAAGTTGCAGGCGGTTATCGTCTCAGTGGCAGTAAAATGTGGATTACCAACAGTCCAATCGCAGATGTCTTTGTGGTTTGGGCTAAAGAAGTCTCTGAAGCAGGCAATGTCGGAGAGATTCGCGGATTTATTTTGGAAAAAGGCTGGGAAGGGCTCTCTGCACCTGCCATTCATGGCAAGGTCGGACTACGTGCATCAATTACGGGTGAAATCGTGATGGATCAAGTGTTTGTACCAGAAGAAAATGCATTTCCTGAGGTGCGTGGTCTGAAAGGGCCGTTTACCTGTCTGAACAGTGCCCGTTATGGTATTGCATGGGGTGCAATGGGTGCTGCTGAATTCTGTTGGCATACCGTACATCAATACACCATGGATCGTAAACAGTTCGGGCGACCTCTGGCAGCCAATCAACTCATCCAGAAAAAACTGGCAGATATGCAAACTGAAATTGCCTTGGGGCTACAAGCCGCTTTGCGTTTTGGTCAAATGAAAGATGCAGGCATTGCTTCAGTCGAAGGCACATCGCTGATCAAACGCAATAACTGTGGTAAAGCACTGGAAATTGCTCGATTGGCACGTGACATGATGGGCGGTAATGGCATCAGTGATGAATTTGGTGTAGCACGTCATCTGGTCAATCTGGAGGTGGTGAATACCTATGAAGGAACTCATGATGTGCATGCCTTGATTCTTGGGCGTGCACAAACAGACATCGCTGCATTTTCTAACTAAAAATTCATCACTTTTTGAACGTAAAGATACGCTTTTGGGTGTGTCTTTAGGCAAATTCATGCCTAAAAATATCGTCCAAGGCTGTGTAAGCGGGTTCGTCAATACGATCCACAACAATCATAAGGAAGGAACAGGATGGGTGCATTAACAGGTTTACGTGTACTGGATCTTAGCCGAGTGTTGGCAGGACCATGGTGTAGTCAGATTCTGGCCGATTTAGGCGCTGAAGTGATCAAAATTGAACGTCCTCAAACAGGGGATGATACCCGTATGTGGGGACCACCGTGGATGAAAGATGATGCAGGACAACCTACACGCGAAGCGGGGTATTATCAGGCTGCCAATCGGAATAAATACTCTGTCGCCATTGATATTGCATCAAAGGAAGGCCAAGCCTTGCTCAGAGAAATGGTCAAGGACAGTGATGTGCTGATTGAAAATTATAAAGTCGGTTCATTACGCAAATACGGGCTGGACTATGCCAGCCTGAGTGAAATCAATCCGAGATTGGTCTATTGCTCCATTACGGGCTTTGGGCAAACAGGGCCGCGAGCATCTGAACCTGGTTATGATTTTGTGATTCAGGGTATGGCGGGATTGATGAGCATTACTGGTGAAAAGGATGATCTGGCAGGCGGTGGCCCACAAAAAGTTGGCGTTGCAGTCACAGATTTACAAACAGGGTTATATGCCACCATTGCGATTCAGGCAGCGCTTTGGGCGCGTCAAACGACAGGAAAAGGACAGCATATTGATTTGTCCTTACTCGATGTGCAGGTTGCAGGCTTAGCCAATCATGGCATGAACTATTTGATCACAGGTCAGGCACCGAAACGTTGGGGGAATGCCCATGCCAATATTGTGCCTTATCAAACCTTTAAGGCAAAAGATAAGGACTTTATTATTGCGTGCGGCAATGATGCCCAGTTTAAAGCCTTGTGTCAGGCCATCGGTCAAGCTGAATGGGCAGCGCATCCCAAGTTTCGATTCAATCAGGATCGGATTGCGCATCGTGGGGAATTGACCACGTTAATGGATCAGCATTTTCTCACGCAATCTGCACAATACTGGGTAGCACGTATTCACGCTGTTAAAGTGCCTGTAGGTATGATCAATAATGTGGATGAGGCCTTGCAAGAACCGCAAGTACAGGCACGGGAAATGGTGGTGTCGATTCCACATCCACAATATCGTCAATTTAAAATGATTGCATCGCCATTGAAGTTGTCTGAGACACCTGTGGAATATCGTCTTGCACCGCCCCGTTTGGGAGAGCATACCCAACAGGTTTTAGCAAAATATTGTTCAACAGAGGTCTTGGCGGCGTTGACTGAGCAAGGGGTGATTGGGCATTTGTAGAGAATGCCCTGTGTCGTTTAGATCGCTGGAAATTGAAGCTTTATCTACATAAAATCAAAATCTTACTGTTTATTTTTATATTCTGTTACAGCATTACAACTGCGTTATTCTTGATATTTTTTATACTAGAGCACGAGTTTTACATTACATGAACTCGCTTTTATTCACGTTGTGAATGTCTTATTTTGGCTGTTATGGCCTGTCCATTATCATTAGAATAACGTGGGGGAATTATGCCTTCCAAGCCATCTTCGCTGTTTGCGAATGTGAATCCAAACGTGTTTTTAAGCACGGTGATCATTATTGCGATTTTTCTCGCAATCGTCATTGTTGCACCGAGTTCCTTTGAACTTCTTACACAGCAGCTTAAACAATGGATCACCGATTCATTTAGCTGGTTTTATGTTTTATCAGTCGCCGTCTTTTTGATTCTACTGATTTATATTGCCTGTTCCGCCAGCGGAAAAATTAAATTAGGACCTGATCACAGTCAGCCTGAATATAGCAATGGCTCATGGTTTGCCATGCTATTTACTGCTGGGATGGGGATCGGTCTGATGTTCTTTGGCGTGGCGGAGCCCGTCATGCACTATATCAGTCCACCGAGTGGTGATCCTGAAAGTGTAGAGTCAGCGCAGCAAGCCTTACGCATCACCTTTTTCCATTGGGGCTTACATGCCTGGGCAATTTATGCAGTTGTCGGGTTGGCGCTTGCTTACTTTGCCTATCGTCATAATCTCCCGTTAAAAACCCGTTCCGCTTTATATCCGATTATTGGTAAAAAGATTTATGGTCCTTTGGGCGATAGTATCGATATTTTTGCCACCATTGGTACAGTATTTGGTGTTGCGACCTCTTTAGGTTTCGGTGTTACCCAGATTAACTCGGGTTTACATTATCTCTTTGGTATCGAGCAAAGTAGCAATGTTCAGGTTGTTCTGATTATCTTTGTCAGTGCCTTGGCATCTTTATCTGTGTTCTTAGGACTGGATAAAGGCGTAAAGCGTCTTTCTGAGCTGAATCTGATCTTGGCTTTAGTGCTGTTGGCCTTTGTCTTTATTGCAGGGCCAAGTATCTACTTATTGCAAACAACCATTCAAAACACAGGTTCTTATATTTCCAATCTGTTTAGCATGACGTTTAACTTATATGCCTACCAACCGAATGGCTGGATTGGTGGCTGGACGATCATGTATTGGGCATGGTGGATTTCTTGGTCGCCATTTGTCGGGATGTTTATTGCACGGGTTTCACGTGGTCGAACCATCCGTGAGTTTATCGTCGGTGTATTACTGATTCCAACGGGCTTTACCATCATCTGGATGGGCTTCTTAGGGAATGCTGCACTGTTCAGCATTTTGCAAGAACACAATGTCACTCTGATTCAAGCTGTACAAAATGATTCTTCAGTAGCCTTATTTGAATTCCTGAATCATTTACCATTTTCGGGTGTGATGAGTTTACTGGCAACAGTACTGGTGATGCTGTTCTTCGTGACTTCTGCGGACTCTGGTGCATTAGTGACGGATTATCTGACCGCTAAAACAGAAAACTCGCCGGCTTGGCAAAGACTGTTCTGGACGGTATTGATGGCGGCTCTGGCAATTATTTTGCTGCTGGTGGGTGGTCTCGCTGCGTTGCAAGCGTCAATCATTATGAGTGCCTTACCCTTTACTTTAGTGATGTTATTGATGAGTTGGGGTTTATTGAAGGCCTTAAAAATCGATGTGACCAAAATGCAAGCTATTCAGGAAGCGCGTATTACACCGCGGGCAATTCATAATCCGCGTAGTTGGCAACAACGTTTAGGTCTGATTATGCATTACCCGCATACTGAAGCTGAGGTAAGAAACTATATTGATACTCAGGTGAGAAAAGCGTTTGAAAGTATTCAGAAAGAATTTAAACGCCGTCATCTTGAAGTGAATATTCAAAATACTGAACAAGGCTTGCAATTGCGTGTTGATCATCATCATGAGATTAACTTCATCTATACGGTATATGCCCATGAGACCGTACCGCCAAGTTTTATGCTTGGACAAGGTGATGCTGACGAAGCTCAATATTACCAGGCAGAAGTATTCTTGAGAGAAGGTGGTCAAAACTATGATGTCATGGATTGGACCCAAGAGGATTTAATTCAGGACATTATTGATCAGTATGAACGTCATCTTTACTTCTTGAATGTTGTACGAGGTACAACTTCTTAATCAGAGATTCGTACTGAATACAATAAAAACAACGGTTTTGAGCATTTCAAAACCGTTGTTTTGTTTTTGGAGCATCTTTTTTTTAAAGCTAATTTTTAGCTGAAAGCGCTTTTATAAATAAAAAATAAAATGAATCTGCTAAAGAAATGATCAACTTTAAGAGATTTTTGATGTTAATTAAAACGATTTTAATTAAAAGTCATTAAATAATAATTGGTTATACGTTTTCTTGTACTTTTAAATTACCTTTTAAGAT
>NZ_LZPJ01000108.1:0-39031 GCF_001729365.1 Acinetobacter sp. YK3 | reverse complement strand
ATAATTTATCCACAGCACCCTCATGTTTATTTTTTAAATTTAAAAATGGCATAGAATGAAAAAAGCGATCCGAAGATCGCTTTTTTTAGCTATTGTGGATAAGTTTAGAGCTTCATATCTGCGGTTAATGCCAGTGGTACAGGTAAAATTTGAGCCAATTGACGGCATAAACCGGTTAAATCATCCGAATTATTCGGCATCAAGGTAATATGTCCCAGCTTACGACCTGTACGCTCAGACTTATTATAGAGATGTAGATGTGCACCGTTCAGCGCCAAAACATCTTCAGATTTTGGATGTTGACCAATAATATTGATCATCACCGTTGGACGAATAACGTCAGTTGAGCCCAAAGGTAAACCAGCAACAGCACGAATATGGTTTTCAAATTGCGAACAAATCGCACCTTCAATCGACCAGTGACCTGAATTATGCACACGACATGCCATTTCATTGGCATAGAGGCCTTGTTCAGTCACAAACAGTTCAAGCGTGAGCACACCCACATAATTTAAGTGGTTCAACAAACGGGTAATATAGTCTTGTGCGACAGGCTGTAAATCAACGCTATTCGGTGCAGGCACAATTGAATGTGACAAGATGCCGTTATGATGATGATTTTCTGCCAGCGCCCAAGTTTTCACATCTCCGTTTTGTCCACGTACCGCGATAATCGAGACTTCACGGCTAAATTTAACAAAGCTTTCAGCGATCAGGCTTTTTGCAGGGCCAAGTTCAGCCCAAGCCGTGTCAATTTGATCTTCAGTACGTAATACGAACTGACCTTTACCATCATAGCCACCTGTCACGGTTTTTAAGACAATCGGTAAACCAAGGTCAGCAACCGCCTGTTTTAAGCTCTCTAAACTATCCACAGCACGATACGGCGCAACAGGAATGTTTAACTCATCAAATAAACTTTTCTCAGCCAAGCGATTTTGTGCAGTCGCTAACGCAAGGCGAGGAGGGTGCAAGGTTTTGCTTTGAGTTAAAACATCCACATCCGCAACAGGCGTATTTTCGAATTCAAGACTAAATACATCTGCGCTGGCAATAAAATCCTGTAAACCCTGTGCAGCCTGACTCGAGAAAACAGGGCCCAGAATCGCAGCAGGGCAATCCGTTTCCGCTTCAAAGAAGGTGCATTGAATATTAAGTGGCAATGCCGCTTGCGCCATCATGCGGCCAAGCTGTCCACCACCAAAAATGCCAATTGTTTTATTCATGATCAGCTCCGTTACACTTGACCAGGAATGTTATTGCTCGATACTTTTTCTGTTTGTGCAGTACGGAAGTCCGCCACATTTTTAGCGATGTCTGGACGGGTTAAACCTAAAATCTGTGCTGCCATAATCGCGGCATTGGTTGCACCAGCCTGACCAATCGCCAAAGTACCTACCGCAATACCTGCTGGCATTTGCACGATTGAAAGCAATGAATCCACACCATTTAAAATCGATGATTTAACCGGTACACCCAATACTGGTAAATCAGTTTTAGCCGCACACATCCCCGGTAAATGTGCAGCACCACCAGCACCCGCAATAATCACCTGAATACCACGATCACGTGCTGTTTCAGCATATTCAAACAGACGATCTGGGGTACGATGCGCAGAAACCACTTCAGCTTCAAAAGGAACACCCAATTGTTTGAGCATGTTAGCGGTATGTTCAAGGGTTGCCCAATCTGATTGAGAACCCATGATAATTCCGACTAAAGGTTGGCTATCTGTTGCGACCACATTCATTGGCTTTTCCAAAACATGATAAAAATAGAGAAGTATCTCGACTTACGCCAAGCACGAAGGAATAAATTGGCAAATATTATAGCGGTTTTTTCAAGCATCCCCAACAAAAGAACGCGTGAACTAATTCACGAAAAATTAGCTTTGATTTCGAAATACAAAATAGACACAGCCCATTAAACAGAGCATTGCCCAGATATAGTCCAGCTTAAAAGGTTGTTTAAACACAAAAATCATAAAGGGCACAAACACCATTAATGTCACAACTTCCTGAGTAATTTTCATTTCACCCAGACTCCAGCCATGCTGGTTGAGCAACTTGGTGGCAGGAATCATAAAACTGTATTCCAGCAGGGCAATACACCAGCTAAACAGGATCGCCTGCCAGATCGGCGCATCATGCAGGATTTTCAGATGCCCATACCATGCCAATGTCATAAAACAGTTGGAAATAATCAACAAACATAACGCTAAAAGAGTAGGGCTCAACATAATGTGCTTGTATCCAGATCAAGGGTGAATAGCAGAGAAGATATGCTTGCAAAAACCCTGAAATTTTAGCATTCATCTGTGCAATTAGAACTAAACAACAACAACGAATTTTGACTATCTTTTCCATGCAAGCCTTGATATCGTTGCGTTTGATTTTTATTGATAACGACAATCATACATACGATATCAGTGCTGTATGAAAAGCAGTGGAGAAGGCGCGTTATGCATCTGCATATTTTGGGTATTTGTGGCACATTTATGGGGTCTTTGGCTCTATTAGCACGAGATTTAGGACATAAAGTCACAGGTTCAGATGCCAATGTTTATCCACCTATGTCAACTCAACTCGAAAATGCGGGTATTGAGCTTATGCAGGGCTACGACCGTAGCCATTTACAGCCGCATCCTGATCTTGTGATCGTCGGCAATGCCATGAAACGTGGCATTGATGCGATTGAATACATGCTGAATGAAGGTCTCCCTTATATTTCTGGCCCACAATTTCTGGCAGACCATGTCCTCCAAGGCAAACACGTACTCGGTGTCGCAGGTACACATGGTAAAACCACTACCACGACTATGCTGGCTTGGGTGCTGGATCAGGCGGGTTTAAATCCAGGTTTCTTGATCGGTGGCGTACCACTTGGTTTTAGCGAAAGTGCACGTTTAGGTGGCGGTCAATATTTCTGTGTCGAAGCAGATGAATATGATTCTGCATTCTTCGATAAGCGTTCTAAGTTCGTTCATTATCATCCTAAAACCGCAATTTTAAATAACCTTGAATTTGACCACGCTGATATTTTCGATGATCTTGCTGCGATTCAAAAACAGTTCCACCATTTAGTCCGTACCATTCCAAGCGAAGGTCGTATTATTGCGCCAATTACTGAAACCAATATTGATGAAGTGTTGGAGCAGGGCTGCTGGACGCCAGTGATTCGTACCAGTCTAGAGCCAAATGCGCAAGCTGCGTTATCTGCCGAATTGATCAGTGCTGATGGTAGCCACTTTAAAGTGCTTGAACAGGGCAATGTGGTCGGTGAAGTGAAATGGAACATGACAGGGCAGCACAGCGTTGCCAATGCCTTAGCGACCATTGCTGCTGCACAACACGTGGGTGTTAGCCTTGAACAGGCGTGTGAAGCACTATCTAACTTCGGTGGGGTAAAACGCCGTATGGAGCTATTAGGTACGGTTCGTGGTATCGAAGTCTATGATGACTTTGCCCATCACCCAACTGCCATTGAAACCACACTGGACGGTGCGCGTAAACGTTTAGGTGAACGTAAACTTTGGGCGATCATTGAACCGCGTTCAAATACCATGCGTATGGGCAGCCATAAAGATGGTCTGGCACATTCAGCCCGTTTAGCGGATGAAGTGATCTGGTATCAACCTGAAGGTCTGGATTGGGATTTACAACCTATCATTGCAGCGTCATCAAACAAGGCAGAAGTCAGCCGCTCTTTAGATGACATCATTGCCCGTGTGGTGAATGAAGCAGGTGAGGGGGATGCTGTGGTGATCATGTCGAATGGCGGTTTTGGTGGTTTACACCAAAAGTTAATTACGGCTTTGTCGTAATCTAATTCATAGCACACTCTGATCATCTAATCTTGTCACGGCATTTACTATCGTGACAAGCGGCATGGATGCCGCCCGTTGGACTGTGGTATAGGGATATACCATCAGTCCAACAAAAGATTTTTGTTACTTTTCATCTTTGAAAAGTAAGGAAACGCCTATACCCAAACAACTCGACTATTCAGCCTATATAAGGCTGTGAAAACTTGCGAAATAGAGATATCTCCGATTCATTTTAATGGCAATTAACTCAGTTTATTCACCAATTTTAACGGCAAAATCTTCATTGCTATGCCCATTGGCAACCACGGCCACTGCGGCACATATGCCTTCACAGGCTCTTTCTCAATTGCCTTCACCAAGGCCTTGCTTCCTGTTTTCTCATCCACTTCAAATGGCAATTTCTTGGCACCTTCATTCAGTTCAGTACGAATATAACCAGGGAAAATCGTCGAGACTTTAATTGGTGTACCCAGCAATTCCGCACGGATGCCTTCAGCTAGATGCGCCACCGCCGCTTTACTGGCCGCATAAGTCGACAAATGCTTCGGTAAACCACGCATCGCACTCATGGAGGAAATCACCACCAAATGCCCTTTGTTTTGTGCTCTAAAAATTTCAACTGCCGCTTCGCATTGCGCCAATGCCGAAATAAAATTGGTCTCCGCCGTAGCCCGATTCACCTCAAAATGCCCTTTGCCAATACGGCGACCATCACCCACACCTGCATTGACAATAATTCGGTCAATGCTGCCAAACTCTTGCTGAAAGGCTTTAAACACCGTAAACACATCATCGTAATGGGTCACATCAAGGGTCTTGATTTTGACCTGAACTGAAAACTGGCTTTGCAACTCCTGTTGTAACGCTTCCAGACGCTCTAAACGTCGTGCACAAAGCGCCAGATTGTAGCCTTTGGCTGCAAATTCACGCGCCATACCTGCGCCTAAACCCGAACTTGCACCTGTAATTAAAATTGTTCTTGCCATTTCCGCCACCTATTCTTGTTTAAATCCATGTGAGAAGTTCTGCATCATGTGTTTTTAAATAATGATGTTCATTAAAACTCAGTAATTGCAAACGCCCATCTACCCAACGCAGCGTGCTAATACTGGCATTGGCAATCGACCAGTTCAGCGCAAAGATCTGTTTCGCATCTAAACCCAATACCTTGCCGACCGCCACCGAAATGACACCACCTGAGCTGAATACAACCGCCTGACGCTGTTGTGTCGCATCAAGCTGCTGACACAAGTCGTGCAATGCGCTTTCTACACGGCTTTGGAAACCTAACCATGTTTCATGATATTCATGGTCATATTGCTCTCCAATCCAGCGCTCAATCGCCCCATCAAAGATTTTCGCCAGATAGGCACGTGGGTTCGAAACCTGTGCGACATCCTGCTTGAGTAAGTCAGGCTGATTAAAGCGTGGTTCATATTGAGAAAACACATGTTGATGATCAAACTCATTCCAGCTGGATTCAGTTTGAATCGATACATCTGTAAAACCTTGCGCTAAAGCGAGTTGCGCCGTTTGTTGATGACGCTGCATTGAGCCCGCCACCACCAAGGGTGAAGATTTCAAAGTTTTATTGAGAAACTCACCCGCCGCTTGTGCCTGTTGCTCGCCTTTTGCAGAGAGCAGGTCATAGCTAGCTGCTCCAAAGGAGGCCTGCCCATGTCGCACCAGATAAATTGTGCTCATCCTTTTAAAATTTCCTTCAGTTTTGCGCCATATTCAGGAATTAATTGCTGGGCTTGTGTATCTCCTTGTGCAATCAATTTTAGGGCACGAATATGCAGGGCATGAATCAGGATCCAGAAGTCTTTAAAGGCTGGATTATCGGTTTGCTGATGGTAATAACGGTAATAGATTTGCTGTGCGATCACAGCTAAACGGAATAAACCAAACACTTCATAAAATGCCCAGTTATCAGGCTTTAAACCTGTTTTTTCCAGATAATAATCCACCACTTGCTGACGTGTCAGCATGCCTTTCAAATTGGTCGGTTGACGGCGGCTGGATTTCATCAATGCATCGTCATCTTCCTGAATCCAGTAGGCGAGGGCGCTGCCCAGATCCATTAATGGATCACCGAGCGTTGCCATTTCCCAGTCCAGTACCCCAATCACTTGAGTGGGTTGTTGTGGATCTAAAATGACATTATCAAAACGCCAGTCATTATGAATCACACAGGTTTTTGAATCCGCAGGAATATGTTGTTGCAACCATTCACGCACAAACGCGAAATCAGGTACATTCGGTGTCAAAGCCTTGCTATAACGTGCATCCCAACCTTCGACCTGACGGCGGCAATAGCCTTCACCTTTGCCTAGTTTTTCTAGTTCTGTACCTTGATAAGGCACTTGATGTAGTTCAATCAATTTATCCAGAACATTCAGGCAAAGTTGCTGTACTTGCTGCTCATCCAGCTGTAATTCCTTGGGTAGATTCGCACGTGGAATAATGCCCTCAATCCGCTTCATCACATAAAAATCACAGCCAATCACGCTATCATCCTGACACAGCGCGATCATTTCAGGCAGTACAGGGTAGAAGGGTGCGAGATACTTCTGCACATTATATTCTCGTGCCATATCGTGCGCTGATTTGGCCTTGGTGCCTTTCGGTGGACGGCGTAGGATCAGGTCAGCATTGTCATACGCTAAACGGTAAGTCCAGTTGGATGCGCCACCTGAATATTGGGTGACTTTTGCCTGTCCTTGCAAATTCACACCCTGATTTTTTAACCATGTTTCAACCGCTGCAATGTCCAGTTCCTCACCGTGACGAACCTGACCACCAATATCAATTACTGCCATTTGCTTTTATCCTTATCCACGACCATAGCCACGTTTTTTGAGTTCTAATTTAGCAATCATGCCTTTATGAACCTCATCAGGTCCATCGGCCAAACGTAAACTTCGCGCCTGAGTAAAGAAAGCCGTCAACGGCGTATCACGGGAAACACCTTCGCCGCCGTGGATCTGAATCGCCATATCCACCACATTTTGCAAGACGGTGGGCGCAACCACTTTAATGGCGGAAATTTCAGTTAATGCCGCCATATTGCCTTGTGTATCCATCTTATAGGCAGCGTATAAGGTCAATAAACGCGCCTGATCGATCTGCACACGCGCATCGGCAACGCGTTCCAGATTCCCACCCAGCTTGAGTAGTTCTTTGCCAAATGCCTTGCGCGACATGCCACGGTCAATCATCAGTTCCAGCGCTTTCTCTGCCGCGCCAACACAGCGCATACAATGATGAATACGCCCAGGCCCTAAACGGCCTTGAGCAATTTCAAAGCCTTGTCCTGCACCGCCAATAAAGTTGCTGACAGGCACGCGAACATTGTCAAAACTGACCTGTCCATGCCCATGTGGTGCATCGTAATCGCCAAACACAGGCAGCATACGTTCAATGGTTACACCTGTAGTGTTTACTGGCACCAGCACCATAGAATGCTGATGATGACGGTCTTTGCTTGGATCAGGCGTATAAGCCATGAAAATAATGATTTTGGCATTTGGATCACCTAAACCAGATGACCACCATTTACGTCCATTCAAGACAATTTCATCGCCCTCTACCACCGCAGTCGCCTGCATATTGGTCGCATCACTGGATGCTACCGCAGGCTCGGTCATACAGAAAACTGAGCGAATCTCACCCTTGAGTAGCGGTTGTAGCCATTGCTGTTTTTGCGCATCGCTACCATAGCGCCACAACACTTCCATATTGCCGCTATCGGGTGCATTACAGTTAAATATCGTTGGAGCAAGCAGGCTACGTCCAGTCAGTTCAGCAATGTGTGCATATTCCTGAACTGATAAACCCGCGCCTAACTCGGCATCAGGTAAGAACATGTTCCATAAGCCCGCTGCTTTTGCCTTATCTTTCAATTGTTGTAATTGTTCAGGCCATTGCCATTTGGTCCAGTCACCATCGACATTGAGGCGATGTACCTCATCCCAGAATGCTTTTTCAACGGGTTCAATTTCTTGTTGGATAAACGCTTGCGTTCGTGCAATAAAATCCTGCGCACGCGCTGATAATGCAAACATCCTTTTCTCCCTCAATATAAAATTTGGCGAAAGCTGATTCGCGGCTTTACATCACCATAAGCGAAAATTTATTATGAATGAAATGATTTTATTTTATTCAAAACTATGAATCAGATTCATAATAGCAACCCGCTGGAAGTGGGACATTTTCATCGTATTGATATTAATTTATATCCGCTTTTTATTGCGATTTTTGAACAGAAGAGCATTTCTAAAGCGGCACAATTGCTCTGTATCAGTCAATCTGCCGTGAGTCATGCCTTGCAACGCTTGCGTAGCCAGCTTGGTGATGAGTTATTCGTGCGCAGCGGTCAAAAAATGCTGCCTACACCGTATGCGGAGCAAATTTACCAGCCGATTCAAACCGCGTTATTGACCATCCAGAGTATTGCCGTGCCGCAACAGGACTTTGTGCCTGAGATGTTGCAGAGCTTGAAAATTGCCATTCATGATGAAATTGAGCCGATTATTTTTCCGCAGTTGGTGCATCATTTTGCGCAACTGAATCTAGACATCCAGTTCCTAAGTTCCAAACTAGATCGTAAAAACATGCTGGCTGATCTTTCTGCTCAACAAATTGATTTTGTCATTGATCTGGTTCAACCGTATCAGGCCAGCTTACAGTTTGAAAATCTGATTGAAGACCATTTTGTGGTGTGTACCCAGCAGGCGAATATGGATTTATCACTGTATTTGTCTTCACCGCATATTGGGGTATCTTCACGGCGTACCGGGATTCTGCTCGAGGATATTTATCTTAATCGGCAGCAATTATCTCGCCAGATTTTCCTACGTTGCCAGCACTATGCGACGGCGTTACAGATACTAAATCATTACCCCAACGCCATTCTGACCATTCCGCAAAGCATCCTCAAACATTTGCATTATTCCAAAGCCTTACATATCCATCCTTTGCCAATCGAGCTGCCTCAAATCAATATGGGCATGTATTGGCATGAAAATGTGAAACATAACCCACGCCATCAATTTTTACGGACGGAAATCCTGAAAATTTTTTAGATCATCATTGCTGATGAATATTTGCACATTATTTAAAAGTATGTAATTCTATACGCATATTTGGATATGAATATCCATACAGAATATGTTGACAAGGGGAGTAGCCTCCTCCAGACCTAAGCGCTGAATGCCTTAGGTGTCAGGGCTTCGTCATTACACTTTGCAAAAAGTCGGACTCTGAGCATCACAATCCATCGTGGTGTAGGCAAGACCTTGATCATGTTGAAACAGATGTATTAATTCATCTGGCAACTGGTCGAGGTTTTTTTATGTCCATTTGCCAGATAGGGAGTTGTGATGGAAACTATCGGTAATTTATGGCTCTATGTCGCATTCTTCGGTCTCGTTACCGTGATGCTACTGGTCGACTTTTTAGGTTTTAAACAAAAACAAAATCAGGACGTGCCGATCAGACAGGCAGCTTACTGGAGTATTGCCTGGGTCAGTGTTGCAGTGATTTTTGGTGGCGGATTATGGTTTTATCTACAGCAAACCGTAGGTGCAACCATTGCAAACCAGAAAACCATGGAATACTTCGCAGGTTATCTACTGGAAAAATCGCTGGCAATTGATAACGTCTTTGTCTGGCTGATGATTTTCGCAGCTTTTGCGATTCCACCTGCTTATCAACGTAAAATCCTGCTTTACGGCGTACTCGGCGCAATCGTGCTTAGAACCATTTTTATCTTTATTGGTGCGTGGTTTGTGCAAGAGTTCTCTTGGGTGCTGTATATCTTTGGTGCCTTTCTGGTCTACACCGGCTTTAAATTCCTGAAAGGTCAGGATGAAGAAGATACCAATATTGAAGATATCAAGTTACTGAAATGGTTACGCAAACATATGCGTATCACGCCACAGCTTGAAGGCAACAATTTCTTCGTTCGCCAGAATGGCGTGTTATGGGCAACACCTTTATTTTTAGTTTTGATTTTGGTCGAAGCGTCTGACGTGATCTTCGCGGTGGATTCCATTCCTGCAATTTTCGCCGTGACCAGTGACCCGTTCATTGTTTTAACTGCAAACTTGATGGCGATTTTGGGTTTACGTGCGATGTTCTTCTTATTGGCAGGTGCTGCATCGAAAATGCATTATTTACCGTATGGCTTGGGCATCATCTTATTGTTCATTGGTGCAAAAATGTTATTGCTCGATGTGTTCCACATGCCAATCTGGATCTCGTTAGGCTTTATTGTTCTGGTATTAAGCATCACCGCTTATCTATCGTTACGTCACAATAAGCGTCAAGCTCAATAATAGCTTGAACATAAAAAGGGCCTGTATTGCAGGCTTTTTTTATTAGGAAAATAAATCAATCGTGTAGGCAAGGGGAGTCATTCATTGTCCTGTTTAATCACGGTTCCAATCTCTTATTTTTTTACACTTCACCTATGCCATGGACTTACCCTCTAAAATGAGGAAGTGTGATTTATAATTCACATTTATATACCTTTTAAGCACGTTAATTAGCCGAATAATCCAGTAAATTTGGCAAAATCAGGTACAATCAACCGAAAAAAGTAAAATTGTAGGTTGTTATGACTTTGGCTACTCCAACCACGGTGATTCGTGGTCGCTTCTTAGATATTCAAAAGACCGTTTCTCAAGCCGCTGAAATTGCCGATCAAGTCCGTTATATTGAAGACGGCGTAATGATCACTGAACAAGGTAAAATTCGCTGGTTTGGCACGTGGAACGACGCTCAAGCCCATCTTCCTGCAAACGTTGAAATTCAGCATTATCCAGAACAATTGATCATCCCAGGCATGATCGATACACATATCCATTTCCCACAAACGGAAATGGTCGGTGCCTACGGCGAACAATTATTAAGCTGGCTCAATACCTATACATTCCCGACTGAAATTCAGTTTAAAGACAAAGCTTATGCCCAAGACATCGCCAAGTTTTTTGTCAATGAATTGCTTAAAAACGGTACCACCACCGCATTAGTATTCTGTACAGTACATCCTGAATCTGTAGATGCTTTATTTGAAGCCGCAGCACAGCACCAGATGCGTTTAATCGCAGGTAAGGTGATGATGGATCGTCATGCACCAGAAGCGCTGTGTGATACCGCAGAGAGCGCCTATGATGATTCTAAAGCCTTGATTGAGAAGTGGCATGGACAGGGACGTACTTTATACGCGATTACGCCACGTTTTGCGCCAACGTCTACACCAGAACAACTGGAAAAAGCAGGACAGCTCAAAGCGCAATATCCTGATGTTTATGTGCATACACATTTAAGTGAAAACAAAGATGAAATCGCATGGGTAAAAGACCTATACCCTGGGCAGGACGGTTATCTAGATGTTTATCATCATTATGGCTTAACCGGTCAACGTTCTGTATTTGCGCATTGCGTACATCTGGAAGATGCAGAATGGAAATGTATGCATGAAACCAACTCTGCCATTGCCTTCTGTCCGACTTCAAACCTGTTCTTGGGCAGTGGATTATTCCCGTTGAAAAAGACGTGGGAACAGCAAGTAAAAGTCGGTTTAGGCACTGACGTTGGGGCAGGGACTTCATTTAGCCTGTTGCAAACCGTGAATGAAGCGTACAAGGTTCAACAGTTACAAGGCGATAAACTTTCTGCTTTTGAATCACTGTATCACGCGACACTCGGCGGTGCGAAAGCGCTGGATCTGGATGAGAAACTCGGTAACTTTAACATCGGTAAAGAAGCAGATTTCGTGGTCTTGAACACCCAGCCCACAGCATTACAACAACTGCGTCAGTCACGTTCAAAATCGGTTGAAGATAGCTTATTTGCTTTATTCACCATGGGCGATGACCGAAATATTGAGGCGACATATATCTATGGACAAAAAGCCTATAGCCAAAACTAAATTTTTAAACAAACAAAGACTTGGGTGGCTATGTATCGCGATTGGATGTGCTGTTCTACTTAAACGTGACAGCTCATCTGCTCAAAATGAAACACTTTCTTCGTCATCAAAAGGTGCATGAAAAGTGATTTTGTTTTAAAATTGCCAGATTAGCTCAAGATTTCGAGGTGTTGCAGGTCAACACCTTTTTTATTTTCCCGTTTTTAAGTTTTTAGGAATCTACCGATGACCATTGCAATGCGCATTATGATTTCAAGTGAAGAGATTCAAGCCAAAGTTAAAGAACTTGGCGACAAAATCAATGCACACTATGCTCAAAGTGATAAAGAACTGGTACTGATCGGCTTATTACGTGGTTCAGTCATTTTTATGGCAGATTTATGCCGTGCAATCGACAAACCACATGAACTCGATTTTATGACCGTGTCTAGTTATGGTGGTGGAACCGTTTCCTCTCGTGATGTCAAAATTTTAAAAGACCTTGATGGCGAAATTCACGGTAAAGATGTACTTGTGGTCGAAGATATTATCGACTCAGGTAATACGCTAAGCAAAGTGGTTGAAATGCTTAAAACCCGTAATCCAAACTCAATTGAATTATGTACTTTAGTGAGCAAGCCTTCACGCCGTGAAATTCCTTTAGATGTAAAATTTCTGGGCTTTGAAGTCGAAGACCGCTTTATTGTGGGCTATGGCCTCGACTTTGATCAAAAATATCGTCACTTACCATTCATTGGTGAAATCGGTATCTAATCAAATCTTGCTGTTCACACCTCAAAATAGGTGAATAGCATAGATCCATGTTTATCTTGCGCTCGGATAAAGTATTCATTTGCTTTATCTTGGCTCAAGTGCGAAAAGCAGCTTTTTTATTGATACTTTAATCAAATCCTCCCAAAGCTTGCACAAAAATACGACATAACTCAGTAATCCACTACAGACAAAGTCAGCTCAAATCAAGCAGGATAGAAAGAAATATCACTTTTAAAACAAGGAGAAAGACAATGTGGTCTCTAATTGTGGCAATCGTCGTTGGTTTTTTTGCTGGTTTAATCGCACGTGCTTTACATCCTGGTGAAGATAAAGCAGGCTTCATCGTAACGACCTTATTGGGTATTGCGGGTTCATTATTGGCAACTTATGGTGGTCGCTTACTCGGCTTATATGGTGAAAATTCGGCGGCTGGTTTCATTGCCTCTGTGGTTGGTGCCATCATTATTTTATTTATCTACAATCTGCTCACCAAAAAAAGCTAAAACGTATTCAATTAAAACGCCCAATCCATTTATCGCAATGGATTGGGCATTTTTATTTATAGACCGAGTTCTTTCCAGATCATTTGAATTTCTTCAGCACTTCTAGCACCGACCATTTTAAATCCATTTCCAAAAATCAGGGTCGGGGTTCCATCTACACCTAATTTTCGACCAAGCTGCAAATTACGCTCAATCGGATTTGCACAGGTTTTTGCTTGCGGCTGTACATTCTTTTGGATCAGGTTTTTCCATGCATAGGCTTGATTGGCATCACACCAGACTGATTTAGACACAGCAACCGATTGCGCTTTTAATGGATAAATGAAGGTATAAATCGTTACATCATTCAGCTTATCCATCTCTGCTTCTAACTTCTTGCAATAAGAACAGTTTGGATCTGAGAATACTGCCAACTGACGCTTACCATTGCCTTTGACGGTTTTAATGGCATCTTTGAAAGGCAATTGTTTCCAGTCTACCGTGTTTTGCTGGATCACGAGATCCTTGGTCAAATTTTTCTGGTCTTTTAAGCGAACCATTGACCCGATAAACATGTGTTGGGCACTTTCATCCAGATAAATGATCTGATTATCCAGACTGGCACTGTATAAGCCATTCATAGCAGTCGGTTGAATGTTGGTGACCTGAATATTGGGATATTGTTGACTCAAATTGCTTTTTAACGTCTCTACATTGGCAAAGCTCATGGCAGAAACACAACTGAATAATGAGAAAATCCCAATTTTTTTTAACATGTCCAACACTCGAATACAAAAATCAGCGGCTATTGTAATGACTAATGCAGCAGCAAACAGCTCAGCTTACTCAGCAACAACCAAAATTCAACCGATATGCGCGACGTTTCACGTGGAACATACCTGATATGAGCAAAACTAGATTTACATGGCTCACCAGCTGCATTTTTAGTAAGAAATTGACAATTTTTTTCACATCATCTTGAAATGGCAGTATTAAATTAAAAACCTGCTAGATCAATCGAGTCATGTTTGAAATAATTCCTCAGCAAGAGATGAAATGTGGAAATTATTTAGCAAACATTTGGGGTGTTTTTTAGGCTTAATGGTCTTGGCTTATATTTAAAAACCACATAGATCATTCTTTTAATTGCAATTTTTAAATTAAATCGCAACAAACCATCTTATTATTCAGATTCAGGTAGATTGATGTATAGCGCAGAATTACTCGAAGAAGCCAAAACATTTATGTTTCATATGCTGACCAAAGTAGTGGAATACGGCGGTTCAGATTTATTTATCACCGCAGATTTTCCACCCAGCATTAAATTACAAGGACTTATGCGTCCACTCGGGCAACAGGAACTCACTGCCGATAAAACCAAACTCTTCGCGTATAGCTTAATGAATGAAAAACAGCGCCAAGATTTTGAAAATGAATGGGAATGTAATTTTGCCATCAATGTTCCCAATGTTTCACGTTTTCGTGTCAATGTATTTAAACAACAGCTACAGATTGGCATGGTTATTCGTACCATTACCTCGGAAATTCCAACCTTTCAGAAGCTAAAGCTGCCTGAATCGCTTAAACATGTGATTATGGAAAAACGAGGCCTGGTTCTAGTTGTTGGTGGTACAGGCTCAGGTAAATCAACCTCTTTGGCGGCCATGATTGATCACCGTAATGAAAACTCAGCGGGGCATATTATTACCGTTGAAGATCCGGTTGAGTACGTGCATAAACACAAAAAATCCATGATTACCCATCGTGAAGTCGGTGTTGATTGTCATTCATGGCAGCATGCCTTGAAAAATACCTTACGTCAGGCGCCCGATGTGATTCTGATTGGGGAAATCCGTGATACGGAGACCATGGAACATGCGATTGCTTTTGCGGAAACAGGACATCTTTGTCTAGGGACCTTACATGCTAACAATGCCAATCAGGCACTCGACCGGATTATCAACTTCTTTCCGGAAGAACGTCGTAACCAGTTACTCATGGATCTTTCATCCAATATGAAAGGCATTATTTCTCAACGTTTGATACGAACGCAGGATGGCAAAGGTCGTCGGGCAGCGATTGAAATTTTGCTCAATACGCCATTGATTTCAGATAATATTTTAAAAGGCCAGTTCCACGCACTCAAAGAAATTATGAGCAAATCGCGAGAGCTGGGGATGCAAACCTTCGATCAGGCTTTATTCGATCTCTATAACGAAGGTGCCATCAGCTATGATGAAGCCTTACGTAACGCCGATTCAGTCAATGAATTGCGTTTACAGATCAAGCTTAAAGCCACACGTCAGCAAGGCGCACCGGTTGCCATGATGACTGCACTAAACGTCGTAGCAGAACCAAAAGCTGAGGAAGAGCAAACCGTTGAAGAGAAGGAATAAAAAAATGGCTTGAATTGCACTACAATTCAAGCCATGAGCATTTGATTTAATTGATTATTTACCAATACAGAATGAACCAAAAATCTTCCCAAGAAGATCATCAGCACTAAAATCACCTGTGATTTCACCCAATGCATTTTGTGCCAGACGCAATGATTCTGCCACCAGTTCACCTGCGTTAAACACAACAAGTTGCTCACGTGCCTCTGCAAGATAGCGCTGAGTGCGCTTCATTGCGTCTAAATGACGTGTTCTGGCAATAAAGGTGTCTTCCTCAGGCTGGAAGCCTGCATGCGCTGTAATCGCATCTATGAGCGCCTGAACGCCCATATCCTGTTTGGCAGATACACTGATATGACGGAAGCCCTGATAATCACTTAAAGTCGCGTCCTGACCGGTTAAATCGCATTTATTGCCAATCAGCAGTAAACGTTTCGGTTCAAGATGATCGGCAAAATATTCACGCGCCAGCTGTAACGGTTCATCGCCTTGGTTTAAATCGTAGACCAGCAGTAATAAATCGGCCTGTTCAATTTCTTTAATCGCACGACGAATCCCTTCCTGCTCGACGATATCGCCTGTTTCACGTAAACCAGCAGTATCGGTTAAGGTAATCGGCAAGCCATTCAAACTGATCTTTTCATGCAATACATCGCGGGTCGTTCCCGCAATATCGGTCACAATAGCCCGTTCGTGGCCCGCCAGCGCGTTTAACAGGCTCGATTTACCTGCGTTAGGTTTACCCGCGATCACCACCTGCAAACCTTCACGTAACAGCTGTCCTTGGCGTGCTGATTGCTGTACGGCTTTAACCGAATCCTGTACGTCATCCAGCAAAGCTAAAATCTTGCCATCGGCAAGGAAATCAATTTCTTCTTCTGGAAAATCAATGGCAGCTTCAACATGCAAACGCAAGTGAATCAGCTTTTCTAAAACGGTATTAATTTTGGTTGAAAAGGCACCCTGTAATGAACGAACCGCTGAACGTGCTGCGGCCTGTGAGGTGGCATCAATCAAATCGGCGATCGCTTCGGCTTGCACCAGATCCATCTTGCCATTTTCAAAGGCACGCATGGAAAACTCACCCGCCTTTGCAGCTGTCGCACCCAGATCAAGTAAACGGGCTAATAACGCATTCTGAATGACTGGACCACCATGCCCCTGTAATTCCACCACATCCTCACCTGTAAACGAATGAGGATTTGGAAAACACAGCACAATGCCTTCATCCATCACGGAACCATCCGCATCATAGAACTGACGGAAGCCTGCCATGCGGGCAGCAGGAAGACTTTTCTGGGTCAACTGTTCAGCAATGGCATAAGCTTTAGGGCCAGAAAGCCGAATCACGCCCACACCACCACGACCTAATGGGGTAGCAATCGCAGCAATTGTGGTTTGATGTTGCATCTTAAATTCACCTAAAAAACACGAGGGTTATGAAACAGGAACCCTAAATACAGACAAAGAAAAATCCGCTTAAGATTACCATCTTAAGCGGATTTATTCAGTAAAAGTTCGAACTTAAGAACTCGATTCAACCTTGTTGAGACGGTCTTTTTCGACACCTTTGTTAATAAACCATTGTTGCAAAATGGTAATACTGTTGTTGACGATCCAGTAAAGAACCAAACCAGCAGGGAAGAACAACATGAATACCGTAAACATGATTGGCATGATACGGAAAACTTTTGCCTGCATAGGATCAGTAGGTTGTGGATTCAACATTTGCTGAACGAACATGGTCACACCCATGATCAACGGCAAGATAAACCATGGATCCATTGCTGATAAGTCTTGAATCCAGCCTAACCATGGTGCATGACGAAGTTCAACCGATTCCATCAATACCCAGTACAAGGCCAAGAAAATCGGCATTTGTAACAATAACGGCAAGCAACCAGACAATGGATTGACTTGTTCACGCTTGTATAACGCCATCATTTCTTGAGAGAAACGCATACGGTCTTCACCAAATTCTTCTTTCATGCGTTGCATTTCTGGTGCAATCACACGCATTTTCGCCATTGAGCGATAACTTTTTGAAGAAAGTGGCCATAAAATCAATTTTACCAAGATCGTCAATAAGATAATTGACCAACCCCAGTTACCAATGATGTTATGGAAGAACTGTAAGCCCAAGAACAATAATTTCGCAATTGGCCATAACCAACCATAATCTACAGTTTGGTTTAAGCCAGCAGCTAAATCTTTGAGTTCAGACTGAATTTTTGGACCAGAATAAAGTTGTGCATCCACTTCCATTGAGGTACCAGCAGGTACATTGATCACTGGAGAAGTGAAGCCCATGATATTCATGTGATCAGCAGACTGGCGCGATTCCAGTTTAGCTACATACGGTTGACCATCAGCTTGGGTAAGTTTTAGGTTCCCAGGAATCCAGGCACTGACGAAATAATGCTGAACCATGGCAACCCAGCCGCCTTTGGCTTCAACATTCAATTTTTCATCATTAAAATTGCTGAATTTCAACTTGTTATAATGCGCGTCTGGCGTACCCCATGCGCCGCCCAGATAAGTTCCAAGGGTAAAGATACCTTGAGAAGATTTACCTGGATCATCAGAATTGTCACGCTTTAACTGACCAAACATTTGGCCTTGCCAGTTTTGCTGACTACGGTTAACAACCTGATGTTTCACTGTAATTGGGTAATCACCTTGCGTGAAGGTGAACGACTTGATCACTTCCACACCTTCAGGTGTTTTAAATACCAATGGCACAGTCAACACTTGATGTGTCTTACCATCTTTTGCTGCAACGCTCTTCGCATCTGCCAACGTATATGCTGTTTTTTCAACATCATACATCGGGCGTCCGCTACGGCTGCTATCTGGTCCATTTAAACCGATTAAACCAGATTGAGCGACGTAAGTACGTTTCGCATCACTTTCCAGCATGACAAACGGCTTATCGCTGTCTTTGCTTTCATCATGGCTTAACAATTCAATACGAACAATATCACCACCTTTAGGATTGATCCAAAGATGATAAAGATCAGTTTGTACTGAAATCAGTTGCTGACTCACAGATGGTGTTTCTGTGGTTTGTGATGCAGTCACATTTGCTTGTGGCAAGTCTGAAGCCGCTGTTGCATTTTGAGCATTTGGCAAATCTGCAGATACATCATGTGCAGTGACAGCCGCCGCTTGTTGTTGCGGTGCTGGTGCAGCATGACCATAGTCTTTTTGCCAAGCCAAAATAAGCAAATATGCGGTAACAAACATGGCTCCAAGAATTGCAAATCTGGCCCATTGTTGCATATCTATTATCCCAAATGATTAGAGAGATTTTGCTTGAATAAACGATCACGAAAGGGTACAGCAACGTGATGCATTTGAGAATCTATTTGATGAAACGAAATAAAACGAAGTGCTTTGCGGGGGACTGGATCATAGCCTGAACCACCCCAAGGATGACAACGGCAAATTCGCTTAGTCGATAGCCATACACCTTTGACCGCCCCATGCGTTTGTAAAGCTTCAATTGCATATTGCGAGCAAGTGGGAATATAGCGACAACGAGGACCCAATAATGGACTAATTGCAATTTGGTAACATCTTATCAACCAATGAAGTAAACGTACCATTGGAGATCTCTAATTTTGGAGGGATGTCACAACGACTTTGGAATGCTTCTTTGCTAAGCGTTGTAATTTTTGCCAAGCAAAATCTAATTGTTGATGTAATTCTTCATTTGAGATTGCTTCTATACCTATTTTAGGCATCACCACAATATCGATATCAGCATTAAATTGCGCTTGATGTAAACGGAAGCTCTCCCGAGCAAGACGTTTTATTCGATTTCGTTCATGAGCACGACGTACCTTTTTTTTAGCAACGACAATACCCAAACGGCTGTTAGGCTGTTCGGTTAATTTTGCTAAAAAAAGGAAATGGGGCTGATGCACTTTAAAAAGCGCACCATCAAATACACTTTTATAATCAGCAGCACAACGAATACGAGATTCAGTACTGAAACTGTAAAGTGTCATCACCCAAGTCTGGTCAGCTTAACAGTATTAAACAGTTAAGCTATGACGACCTTTTGCACGACGACGAGCTAAAACTTGACGACCTGCTTTAGTAGCCATACGAGCGCGGAAACCATGAACGCGTTTACGCTTTAATTCAGATGGTTGGAAAGTACGTTTCATTTCGAAACTCCAAAATGATCTTTCTATAAAGGTCCGCGATTTTATTGTGCAATGTTTACGCTGTCAATGAAAAATCAAAAACTTTACATTTTGTTTGTTCTGTTTTGAAGCAATACGCCTACGCGTAGAGAAGTACTTTTATTGAAAACAAAAAATATACACAAGCTATCTCTTTATATTATATCAACATTCAGCTATATTCACAGCTTAATACCACAGTTATCAACAATTCTATTTCTAATTTAAATTTAATTCTTGGATTTTGAATTTAAATTTCGATATGCTCGTTTATCCACAATTTGGTCGAACCCTATAAGTAAATTCAAATTTTAAAATTTAAATTTATTCTTATTAGGGTGGATTTATTCTGTGGAAAGTGACGTTTTTCTATAAATAAACAAATAGTTACTTTGTGGATAACCATGTTTTTATCAATTTTATAGATTGTGGATAACTTAAGGGTTAAAATTATCCACAGCTTGTGCAAAAAGTTATACACAAGTGGTTTTGAATTTAAATTTATAAACGACTGCTTTCTTTTTCAGCAAAAGTCCCATAAATTGGCCTGACAGATGTGGATAACTTGGTTAGAATGGCGACCCCTTCGAAAGATGGGGCTGGTGATTTTTATTTTTTGAATTTAAAAATGGATATATAGGGGATGCACATGCTCTGGACAGACTGCTTAACTCGCTTGCGACAAGAGCTATCTGATAACGTCTTTGCGATGTGGATTCGTCCTTTAGTTGCCGAAGAGGTTGATGGTGTGATGCGTTTATACGCACCGAACCCTTATTGGACACGTTATATTCAAGATAATCATTTAGAATTGATTTCAATTCTTGCTGAACAACTGTCTGAAGGCCGCGTACGTCAGGTTGAGATTTTGGTCGACTCTCGTCCAGGTACAATTTTGTCTTCTAACGAACAACCAGCAACCACAACTGCAGCTTTAAGTAGTGCACCGACAGTGACCGCCGTGCCTGTTAAAGCCAAAAAAGAATCTGATTTGGTTCAACCCAGTCAAAATGTCACTAAAATACCGAAGAAAAGACAACTCAATCCGTTATTTACATTCTCTTTGTTTGTTGAAGGCCGTTCTAACCAGATGGCTGCTGAGACTTGTCGTAAGGTATTAACCCAATTAGGTGCATCTCAGCACAATCCTTTATTTCTGTATGGCCCAACAGGCTTGGGTAAAACACACTTGATGCAAGCGGTAGGGAATGCGCTGTTACAAGCCAAACCCAATGCACGTGTGATGTACATGACCTCGGAAAGTTTTGTACAAGACTTTGTCAGTTCATTACAGAAAGGTAAGGTTGAAGAGTTTAAGAAAAATTGTCGTTCTTTAGATTTACTCTTGGTCGATGATATTCATTTACTTGCTGGTAAAGAAGCAAGTCTTGTTGAATTCTTTTATACTTTTAATGCTTTACTAGATGAATCTAAGCAAATTATTTTAACGTCAGACCGTTATCCAAAAGAACTCACCGAACTAGATCCGCGTCTGGTTTCTCGATTCTCTTGGGGACTATCAGTTGGTGTTGAGCCGCCAGACATTGAAACCCGTATCGAAATTTTGCTGAAAAAAGCTGAAAATAGTGGTGTAGATTTACCTCGCAACTGTGCTTTGTTTATTGCGCAACAAGTGGTCGCAAACGTTCGTGAGCTTGAAGGTGCATTGAACAAAGTTGTGGCAATTTCACGATTTAAAGGTACAGCCATTGATCTGGATGTGGTGAGAGAGTCATTAAAAGACGTTCTGGCGATCCGTGCCCGTACCATTAGTGTGGAAAACATCCAGCGTGTGGTGAGTGAATACTTCCGAATTCCGTTAAAAGAACTGATTGGGCCAAAACGTACCCGTATTTACGCAAGACCACGTCAATTGGCGATGGGATTGGCGCGTGAATTAACCGGAGATAGTTTTCCCGAAATCGGAATGGCCTTCGGTGGGCGAGATCACAGTACCGTGATGCATGCGTGCGAAAAAGTGGTCAGCTTGCGTGAAGAAGATCCGATTTTTAATGAAGATTATAAAAACTTACTTCGTTTATTACAAAGTTAGGCCTGAGCATAATCTCGGCTGACTCTATTTTCATGGTTGCAAACTGCTTTTAAGTGCAGCATAGTACACTGCTAACATTCATATCGGCTTCTGTTGTAAGAGGAATAAAATCGTGCGTTTGAAAATCGCTAAAGAAAGTTTACTCAATGTTTTATCACATGTAGTCGGGGCTGTAGAGCGTCGTCATACTTTGAATATTCTTTCAAATGTTAAAATTCAAACCACTCAACAGGCCTTAACTATTACGGGTTCTGATTTAGAAGTTGAACTGGTTGCAAGCACAACGTTAGCTGAAGGTGCTTGTCTGGAAGCGGGGGAGACCACTGTTCCTGCACGTAAATTAGTCGAAATTTGTAAATCTCTTCCTACAGCAGCCTTGATTGACTTACAAATTACAGAAGATCAGCGTTGTATTTTGAAATCGGGTAACAGCCGCTTTGTGTTGGGTACGCTTCCAGCTGATGATTATCCTTTACTCACCACTGAAAATAGTCAGGGCACACAAGTTCAGGTGACTCAGCGCGAATTAAAACGTTTATTTGAAAAAACTGCCTTTGCAATGGCGGTACAGGATGTACGTTTCTATTTGACAGGTACATTGCTGGAAATTGATCAAAATCAATTACGTACCGTAACAACAGACGGTCACCGTTTAGCATTATGCGAAGTATTGGCGTCATCAACTGCTGCTGCACCGATTCAGGCAATTGTGCCTCGTAAAGCAGTGGGTGAATTGCAGCGTTTGTTGAGCATTGAAGATGAGCAACTTACCTTGTTAATTGGTCGTGAATTGTTGAATGTCACGATTAATACGCCAAGCCGTGATAAAGAGCAGGGTGATATTACTGTTCGTTTCACCACCAAATTGATTGACGGTAAATTCCCTGATTATCGCCGTGTTATCCCGAAAGGTGGTGATAAGCATGTCTTTATTGCGCATGATGTATTTAAACAGTCTTTACAACGTGTCGCGATTTTAAGTAATGAAAAATTACGTGGCGTGTTCCTGAATTTTAATCAGGATTCGTTGCAACTCCGTGCTAATAACCCAGAGCAAGATGAAGCGGTTGAAGATATTGCAATTCAATATCAGGATGCCCCACTAGAAATGTCATTCAATGCGCAATATATCCTTGATGTATTGAGTGTGTTGGATGGTGATGATGTGAGAATGAGCATGACTGAAGCAAACCAGTCGGTACTTGTCCAAGATCCAGCGCATCCAGACCAGACTTACGTTGTTATGCCGATGCGTGTGTAATTGGCATTGATGATTTGAGTTTTTAAGCATGCAAATCACGCGTTTAAATATCGAACGTGTACGTAATCTAAAGGCGGTTGCACTCAATGAGTTGCAACCGTTTAATATTTTTTACGGGTCTAATGGTTCTGGAAAGACATCGATTCTGGAATCCATTCATTTATTGGCCACAGGTCGCTCATTTCGCACCCATATTCCAAAACATTACATCCAGTACGAGGCGGATGATGCGATTGTATTCGCACAGTCGGCGAGTGAACGGATTGGGATGCAAAAGCTGGCTTCGGGTGAGCAACTGATCAAGGTCAATGGCGATACCATTGCCACTCAAGGGCAACTGGCAAAACTTTTGCCCTTACAGCATATTGATCCGCAAAGTACCGATATTATTGATCATGGCGCCAAACCAAGACGGCAATTGCTGGACTGGTTGATGTTCCACGTGGAACCTGAGTTCTATTTTGCCTGGCAGTATTATTCTCGCGCATTAAAACAGCGTAATAGCTTGTTAAAGACACGACGTAACCTGAGTCTGGCGGATTTAGAGCCGTGGAACAAAATGCTGAGCGATTATGGTGAAATTTTGCACTCGCAACGGGTCGGTATCGTGGAGCAATGGAACCAGTTTTTTCAGGAAGACTTGCAGCAACTTTTGCCAAATCTTGAAATTGAACTGGAATATCATGCCGGTTTTCATACCGAACAAGGTCTGTTGCAAGACCTGATTCAACAGCATCAAAGGGACCAGGAACGGCGTTATACCGAGTATGGTCCACATCGTGCAGATTTGCGCTTGAAAACCCCGTATGGCAATGCAGATGACGTGTTATCGCGTGGGCAAAAAAAGTTGTTAATCATGGCATTAAAACTGTCACAAATTGCAATGCTGCATGCGAGTAACAAGGAAACTGTGGTATTATTAGATGATCTGACAGCAGAGTTAGATTTAGCTGCACAACAACGTTTAATTGAGCGATTGAGTCAGTTAGGAAGTCAGGTTTTTATGACGACCTTAGACCATACGTCGGTATTAAAACACTTACATGATTTGTCGATTTCCTTTCAATTGTTTCACGTTGTCCAAGGCCAAGTCAGTCTTGCTGCGCCATAATTTTATTTCCTCATCTTTGGATAGATTAGATATTTACTAGGGAGTAACCATGAGTTCAGAGTCTCAATCAGTCTCTCAAACAGAACAAACAAATGAAAAGGCTTATGATTCCTCTAGTATTAAAGTATTACGTGGATTAGACGCGGTTCGTAAACGTCCTGGCATGTATATCGGTGACACCGATGACGGTACAGGTTTGCACCATATGGTGTTTGAGGTGGTGGATAATGCCATCGATGAAGCTTTAGCAGGTCATTGTGACGAGATCTTAGTGACGATTCATGAAGATGAGTCAGTCAGTGTGTCTGATAATGGTCGTGGTATTCCAACCGATATTCACCCTGAAGAAGGGGTGTCTGCAGCAGAAGTTATTCTGACCATTCTACATGCGGGCGGTAAGTTCGATGACAACAGCTATAAAGTATCGGGCGGTTTACACGGTGTAGGTGTTTCGGTTGTCAATGCGCTTTCTAAGAAATTGCATTTGACCATTCAACGTGCAGGTAAAATCCATGAGCAGGAATATGCACATGGTGATCCTCAATATCCATTGAAAGTTGTGGGCGAAACTGACCAATCAGGTACAACAGTTCGTTTCTGGCCAAGTGAATTAACCTTTAGCCAAACCATTTTCAGTGTTGATATCTTGGCACGTCGTTTAAGAGAACTTTCATTTCTGAATGCGGGTGTACGTATCGTATTGCGTGATGAGCGCGTTAATCTTGAGCACGTTTACGATTATGAAGGTGGTTTATCCGAGTTCGTTAAATATATTAACGAAGGTAAAACCCATCTCAACGATATTTTCCATTTCACCACAGATGCAGACAACGGTATTGGGGTTGAAGTGGCATTGCAGTGGAATGACAGCTATCAAGAGAATGTTCGTTGCTTTACCAACAATATTCCGCAAAAAGATGGCGGTACTCACCTTGCAGGTTTCCGTGCGGCATTGACCCGTGGCTTAAACAGCTACATGGAAAATGAAAGCTTACTGAAAAAAGAAAAAGTTGCCGTGACTGGTGATGATGCGCGTGAAGGCTTAACTGCCATCATTTCAGTGAAAGTGCCTGATCCAAAATTCTCTTCACAAACCAAAGAAAAACTGGTGTCGAGTGAAGTGAAACCTGCGGTCGAGCAGGCGATGAACAAAGAGTTCTCGGCTTATTTGCTTGAAAACCCGCAAGCGGCGAAATCGATCGCTGGCAAGATTATTGATGCAGCACGTGCGCGTGATGCTGCTCGTAAAGCACGTGAAATGACACGTCGTAAGAGCGCTTTAGACATCGCTGGTTTACCAGGTAAATTGGCAGACTGTCAGGAAAAAGATCCAGCATTGTCTGAACTTTATCTGGTCGAGGGTGACTCTGCGGGCGGTAGTGCGAAACAAGGTCGTAACCGTAAGATGCAGGCTATTTTACCGTTGAAAGGTAAGATTCTGAACGTTGAACGTGCGCGCTTTGACAAGATGATTTCCAGTCAGGAAGTGGGAACTTTAATTACCGCTTTGGGTTGTGGTATCGGACGTGAAGAATACAACCCAGACAAATTACGTTATCACAAAATCATTATCATGACCGATGCGGACGTGGATGGTTCACATATTCGTACTTTGTTATTGACCTTCTTCTTCCGTCAAATGCCAGAATTGGTTGAACGTGGATATATTTATATTGCACAGCCACCATTGTATAAGTTGAAGAAAGGCAAGCAAGAGCAGTACATCAAAGATAATGATGCACTTGAAACTTACCTGATCTCAAACGCGATTGATGAACTTGCATTACATGTGAGCCCTGAAGCGCCTGCGATTAATGGTTCTGCATTGGCAAGTGTGATTGCGGATTATCAGGTATCACAAAAGAGTTTACAGCGCTTAACACAACGTTATCCAGCAAGTTTACTGGATGGCTTACTTGAGCTGGATGCATTCAAAGCCGATCATAACCATGAACGTGACTATGTTGAATCATGGGCTGAGCAATTACGTGTTGCAATCGAAAAGTTACAACCGAGCTTGCGTCCTGAAATTAGCTTGGAAGCGTTTGAGCGTGAAAATGCGCAAGGTGAGAAATCAGCGCATTATTGGCCACGTGTAACGGTCTATGTGCATAACTTACCGCATTCGTATTTACTCGATGCTGGTCTGTTAAATTCTGCTGAATATGCACGTTTGCTGAAAAACTCGAAGAGCTGGTTCAGTTTGCTTGAAGATGGGGCTTATCTACAAAAAGGTGATCGCCGTATTCAGGTGAGCAGCTTCCACCAAGTGTGGCAGCACATTTTACAAGACTCGCGCCGCGGTATGATGATCCAACGCTATAAAGGTTTGGGTGAGATGAATGCTGAGCAGCTTTGGGAAACCACGATGGACCCTGAAAACCGTAATATGTTACAGGTGACCATTGATGATGCGATCGAAGCAGATCGTATGTTCTCATGCTTAATGGGTGATGACGTAGAACCACGTCGTGCCTTCATTGAAGAAAATGCATTAAATGCAGATATTGATGCTTAATTAATTTAGGCATCAATAGCATGTAAAAAGAGCTTATCTTTTGCGTTGTTGTAAAAGATAAGCTCTCCATCCTGCGACGAAAATTGGAAGCAGGGTGATCATTAGAAAAATAATATCTGCAATACCCTCCATCAGCAGCATTCCAATAATCCCTAAAATACTGCATAAAGCCATTAGCCATAAGAAACCTGACTTATTCCACAGTTGCATTGTTGGCTCCTTTTAAACTTTTTTGCTGACGTTTTGCCCACCATAGCCAAGCGCCATTCAGGGTAATAAATAAACTTAAAAGCGTACATAAGCTCCATAAAATCTTTAATGGCATACCGCCGTAATTACCGAAATGTAGAGGCTGAGAGAGCAAGATGGCTTTCAGATAGGCAGGGAGTTCTTCAACAGTATCGACTTGCCCTGTCGCTGCATTGACCAAGGCAACCTTCAGCATTTTTTCGTTTAGGCCCTCATCACCTTGCAGCAATACCATGTAATGTCCCTGAGTCGAATATTCAGTTTTAGGATAGAACACAGTGGTTGGGTGCCAGCCGACTTCACCTTTTTGTGCAGCAGCATAGATATCATCGATGCTTAGTGTCAGGTTAATTGGGCTGACATGATGATATTTGTCTTGAAGAGCTTTCAGTTCAGTCATTTGCCAGAGACCAATGGCAACCGTACCAAAACCGAGTAAAAAGCCTGTTAAGGTCACCACCAATGCCCAACCGAGTATCGCTGAACCGATTAAGTTATGTAAATCGAGTTGCAATAAACGCTGACCTTTACCTGTTCGAATAATCCCAAAAAAGAATTTTTTCACATAAGGGGCGTAAACCACCAGCCCTGAAATTAGTGATAAGAACACTAGAAAGGCAATCAAGGCACCAATCAATTGTCCAATAAAACCTAAAAACCAGTTGGCATGCAGTTCCAGTAAGAAACCCGTTAAAGTATCCCGTTCACTTGGTTGCTGAATCAGCGTTGCAGAACCAATATCTGCAAATAGCCAACGCGCTTGCTCAAAACTCTGTTCTGGTTTTGCCATTCCGATCAGCAGTACACCCGGATGATGCTCAGGATCGTAGCCTGTACTGATAATGTGTTCATCAGGATAGGCATTTTGAGCTGTGGCTAATGAATTTGCCAGTGGGCGCTGTTGTTGTAAAGAGGAGTGAAGCGCCATCGGTTCCACACCAAGCGCATGATCGATTTCTTCATGAAAGATCAGAATGATTCCCGTGATTGATAAAATCGTAAAGGGAAGGACAATGACTAAACTAATCCAGCGGTGAATCCATAAATTGATGCGGAACCAGCGTGAATTGGTTTTCTTCGCTGAAGTGATTGCTTGCTTCATAACTGATTATTCCATGCTGAATGGATCATGGCTTCCCCGGATAATTTATATTTTACAAGCCGATTCTATTTTTATTGATAATTATTTTCATTATTATTTACTATTGTTTTTTACGTTCCACGTGAAACCTGACATAGAATAAATGGATTAAAAAAAAGCAGGAAAGACGAACTTTCCTGCTAGATCATACAATATGGTACTGAAAGGGGATTAACTTTCTACAAAATCACTGACCTGAATTAAGGCATGGCCAAACAGGTAACCTGCTGTCACCAGTACGCTGATCCAGAGTAAAGCTCCTAAAATGTTATACACAACAAAATGCGTGTAATTCATATTGCTCGAACCTGCTGCCAACGGTGCAAAAGAACGTGCAAAAGGAATAAAACGCGCCAATAAAATGGTTTTTCCACCATGTTTTAGGAAAAACACATTGGTTTTTTGTAGATATTCCTGCTTGATGAAGCGTGATTTCACATTAAAAATGCGGTCACCAAAATGACGGCCAATATGATAGTTCACCATATAGCCCAATGCAGCGGCAAAGAACAGCAGGCTGATCATATAGCCAAGATGCATCATTTCAACGACAGAACACAATGCACCTACGGTCAGCAATAAGCTGTCACCAGGTAAGAAGAACATGAAAACAAAGGCTGTTTCTGAAAAAATAATTAAGAAGAGGATAAAATAGATCCATAAACCATATTCTTGAACCAAAATGGGCAGAATATGTTCAAAATTAAAAATAAAATCTAAAGAATTCATTCAGTTTGTATGATCCAAAATAGAGTACTCACCAAATTAAAGTACAAAAAAATGTGAAATGAATTTAACCCTCAGGATTCATTCGTCAGTTATAACATTACAACAATGGGAGCTGAGTATATCGAGCCTGAACCCAAAGCTCAATTTTCTACGAAAATTCCAGTTTTACCTTATCTTAAATTATCGACAGATTCATGACATTTTTCATGATATTCATAGTGTTTTTAGGTATCTGATCAATATTTTTACGTTTAATAAAAATCGTTTTTTATATTGAGAGAAGTGGCCTTAAAAGATGAGATCCATACCTGTTTTTGTTACAGATATGGATCACTCATGTTATTCAGCAAATGAACTTTCGAGTTCTTCCAGCTCCATCATCAGCTCTAAAAGCTGCTCTTCAAATTGCTCCAGTTTAGCTTTTAGCTCATTTTGTTCATTCATGAGCTTCATCAAGTCATCTTTGCGGCTTGCTTCATACAATGCGCTATCTGCCAGCGCCTGTTCAATTTCTGCCAGGCGAGGTTGTAGCTTTTCGATTTGAGCTTCAACTTTTTCAATATTTTTACGAATAGGGCGTGTCATTTCACGGCGGCGTGCGGCTTCTTTACGTTGAGCTTCTTTGTCGATCTTCACAGCTGGAGCTTGAGAGGACACGCTTTGTTGTTGCCCAGCATTTTGTGCATTGATCTGTTGTTGACGTGCTTCACGTAACCATTTGGCATAGTCTTGCAGATCACCTTCAAACTCGTTGCATTTACCTGCATGCACGAGCAGTAGATCATCACAGACACTGGCAATTAATTGACGTTCATGCGACACCAGTACGACAGCACCTTCAAAATCTTGTAGTGCCATGGTCAAGGCATGACGCATATCCAAATCTAAATGGTTGGTCGGTTCATCCAGAATCAGCATGTTTGGACGTTGCCATACGATTAAGGCCAATGCGAGACGCGCGCGTTCTCCACCAGAGAAGCTTTCACATGGGGTGTCCATACGTTCACCGCTAAAGCCAAATCCACCTAGAAAGGCGCGTAACGCAGCTTCACTGATTTTTTTGTCCGCAATACGGGCCAATTGCAGCATTGGGCTGGCATTGGCATCCAATGCGTCCATTTGGTGCTGGGCAAAATAACCAATGTTGAGTAGTTCTGAAGCTTTACGTTCACCAGCAAGTAGAGGCAAATCCCCGACCAAAGTTTTGATTAGTGTTGATTTACCAGCACCGTTCATTCCCAGTAAACCAATACGAGAACTTGGGGTGATTTGCAGGCGAATCTTTTCGGCAATCATTTTATCGCCGTAACCAATGGTCGCAGCATCTAAACTAAGCAATGGTGAACTCATTTTGGTAGGTTCACGGAAACTAAAGGTAAATGGTGTATCGACATGCGCAGGAGCAAGCTGTTGCATGCGTTCAAGTTGCTTGATACGGCTCTGTGCCTGACGGGCTTTGGTCGCTTTGGCCTTAAAGCGATCAATAAACTTTTGTAGGTGGGCACGCGTTTCTTGCTGTTTCTCAAAAGCTTGTTGTTGTTGCGCTAAACGTTCGCTACGGGTGGTTTCAAAGGTTGAATAGTTGCCCGTATATAGCGTCAGTTCCTGATTTTCGATATGCAGAATATGATCGGTAATTGCATCAAGGAAATCACGGTCATGCGAAATCAGAACCAGTGTACCTTCATACGCTTTTAGCCAGTCTTCTAACCACAAGATCGCATCTAAATCCAAGTGGTTGGTCGGTTCGTCCAGTAATAACAAGTCTGAACGACTCATCAAAGTACGCGCCAGGTTTAAGCGCATACGCCAGCCACCAGAGAAACTGGCAACGTTTAAACGGATTTGATGATCCAGAAAGCCTAAGCCAGCCATCAATTGTGCCGCTTTGGCTGGGGCTGCATAGCCATGGATTTCATCAAAACGGCCATGAAGACGCGCTAACTCATCATTGCTGAGTTGATCAGGATGGGCGAGCTTTTCTTGAATATCCCAATATTCCTCATCTCCCGAGAGGACAAAATCAATGGCAGGCATTTCCAGTGCTTTAATTTCTTGCGCCATGTGTGCCACTGTCCACACTGCGGGACGACTTAAATTGCCTTCATCTGCGCCCAATTCACCTAAAAATGCTGCAAATAAAGTTGATTTACCTGCTCCATTGACGCCAGTCAGACCAATTTTCCAGCCAGGATGAAGCTGCATTGAGGCTTTTTGGAACAGGACGCGCCCACCACGGCGTAATGAAACTTGGTCAAATTGGATCATGAGCATGCAAAATAGCGAATAGATAGCTGCATTTTAAGGTGATCACCCATGAATGCAAATTTTATATTGAAGATTAGGCCAGACTTCACCATTTCACCCGCTTATCACAAAGTAGAGTAAATACTCTATTTTTGTGATGAAAATCAGATTATGATTTAAAATCTAGGAAAAACAACACATCACATGAAAAAGAATCGACTAGGATGGGGCAATGAAGAAGGGAATTCTGGCATTGGGGGCAATGCTGATACTGGCTGTAAATACACAGGCCAGTGCTGCAACTAAAATTTGTGTTTTTGATTTGATGGGGAAATCAGGCGAAGCGTACAAGGCCATGGAAGAATGGGCCTTAGCCGCGAGAGCTTGGCACGGCGAAATCAATCTGGTCAGTTATCAAAATGAGGCGATGGCTGAACATGATTTTGAACAAGGTCGCTGCGAGGGGGTGTATATGACCTCAATGCGTGCACGTGCCTATAACAAGTTTGCAGGTTCGGTAGATGCGATTGGCGCTGTGCCAAGCTATGCCATAGCACAAAAAGCGATTAGTTTTGCTTTGGATAAGCGTAATCAACGCCGTTTAATCAGTCGGGTCGCAAATCAAAACTATGAAGTGGCGGGTATCTCGCAAATTGGTCTGGCCTATATCTTTGTCAAAGACAAAAGAATGAACACCATTGAACAAATCAGGGGCAAGAAATTTGCAGTCCTGGGCTATGACGAAGCCCAAAAAATTGTGGTGAGGAGTCTTGGTGGACAAGCTGTACTTTCTGATATTTCGAATATTGCCAAGAAATTTAATCAAGGGCAGGCCGATATTATGGCAGCGCCAGCCTATGCGTATAAACCGCTGGAAATCTATAAAGGTTTAGGTAATGACGGTGCAATCATTACTTTTCCTGCGGTTAACATGACCATGGATCTGATTATTCGGCCTGAAAAGTTCACGACCAATTTTGGGCAAAACTCACGACAGTGGTTTCTCAATCGCCTTAATACCAATTTTGCTTTAATCCAGCGAATCGAAGCGGAATTACCAGCCAAATACAAAATCAATCTGAGTCAGGAAGATAAAACACGTTATCAGCAAATTTTGCGTGAAGCACGGATCGATCTGACTAAACGTGGAATTTACGACGCCACCATGATGAACGTACTCAAACGGGCACGCTGTACAGTCGACCGTACTAATTTTGAATGTACCTTAGGCGGAGAATAACCAGAATCCATCATCTTGTGATGAGCGAAGGGGCTTAATAGCCCCTTTGAAAGGATTTGGCTTAAATTGTCAAACTGTGATCAATAGTGTTAAAAGTGATGAAAACCCGACGTATGTATATAAAAGCACTATGCTTTTAGCCGAAAGCTGACTATATTGGTCAGGCACTGATGGAAAATTGTGCAATATCGCGTAGAAAGGGAAAACAAGATGAAAAAAGGACTTTGGGCATTAGGTGCTACGGCTCTATTTGTCATGGCGACGCCTGCACAGGCAAAACAGGACATTTGCGTATTTGATTTATTGGGTAAGGCTGGGGAATCTTATAAGTTGGTCGAAGAATGGAAGCTGGCTGCCAAAACCTGGCAAGGTGACATTGAATTGATCCCTTATCAAGATGAAGAAAAAGCGGAAAAAGATTTTGATGCGGGCAAGTGTGATGGGGTTTATATGACCTCCATGCGGGCCCGTAAATATAATAAATTTGCAGGTTCTGTTGATGCCGTCGGGGCAGTCACCAGTAATGCCATTGCACAGAAAGCGATTAGTTATGTGCTGGATAAACGCAATCAGCATCGTTTGACTGCGACAATGGATGGGGAAAAATTCGAAGTTGCTGGCATTATTCAGGTCGGTCTGGCCTACATTTTTGTTCGTGATAAAAAGATCGACACCATTGAAAAAGCCAAAGGCAAAAAATTCGCTTATTTACATTATGATCAAGCACAAAAAGCGATTGTTGAAAGTATTGACTTGGTCGCTGTGCCCTCAGATATTTCAGACTTTGTGAAAAAGTTTAATAGTGGACAGGTCGATGTTATTGCTGCACCTGCCTATGCCTATAAACCTTTGGAAATCAGTAAGGGACTGGTCAATGGCGCGCTATTTAATTTTCCGGTGGTCAATATTACCGGTGATCTGATTATTCGCCCAGACAAATTCCCAGCAGGCTTCGGTCCCCAATCACGAAAATGGTTCGTCAATAAACTGCCGAGTAACTTTGCCATGGTGCAACGTTTAGAGGCGGGCATGAATGCGAAGAAAATTACGTTGACCAATGAAGATAAAACCCGTTATCAAAAAATGCTGCGTGATGGGCGTATGAATTTAACCAAGCAAGGCGTATATGACGCGAGTATGATGAATGTACTTAAACGTGCTCGCTGTACCGTTGAGCGGACTAACTTTGAGTGTACTTTGAGTGGTGAATAATAAGGAGTGCAGCAACACAAAAACATAAATAGACAAATAATGATCAGTAGATATAATAAATTTGTCTATGAAAATAAGCAAAATGGATAAAATAGGACAAAAACTAAACAATATGGGTATAAAAATAGAGTAGAAGCTCTATTTTTTTTCAAAAAACATGATTAATATTTGCTTCGAACAAGGAGACAAACATAAAGTTTGTGAAAGGATGAAAACTATGAAAAAAATGGCACTTGCTCTTGCAGCAACTTCGATCCTAGGTGTATCTGCTTCTACTCAAGCAGCAATTGACGTATGTGTATTTGACTTACTAGGAAAGTCAGGCGAATCATACAAAATGATGCAAGATTGGGCGCTCGCAGCGAAAGGCTGGGGTGCAGATGTAAACCTTCTCGCGATCACGGATGAACAGGTTGCGGATAATAACTTTAAAGCGGGTAAATGTGCTGCTGTAGCAATGACAGCAATGCGTGCTCGTCCATATAACAAATTTGCGGGTTCTGTTGACTCGCTCGGTGGTGCACCAAGCAATGCAGTTGCACAACGTGCAATTACCTATGTTCTTGACGCACGTAATGCTGCAAAAATGACAACCAATTTAGGTGGTAACAAATACGAAGTCGCGGGTATCTCTCCGCTCGGTGCTGCTTACATTTTCGTACGTGACAAAAGCATTAACTCAATTGAAAAAGCAGCGGGTAAAAAATTCGCGGTATTGGGTTATGACGATGCGCAAAAAATCATGGTACAACGCGTAGGTGCACAAGCGGTCCTTTCTGATATTTCTAACTTTGCTGCGAAATTCAACAATGGTCAGGTCGATATGGTTGGTGCGCCTGCTTATGCTTACAAACCATTAGAATTAAGCAAAGGTTTGGGCGCGAATGGTGCAATGTTTAACTTCCCAGTTCTACAAGTGACTGCGGATCTTGTAATTCGTCCAGAAAAATTCCCTGCTGGTTTTGGTCAAAAATCTCGTGACTACTTCGTGAAACAATTGCCAAAAGCATTTGCCATGATCAAGCGTTACGAGTCAGAGATTCCAGCAAAATACAAAATGAACTTAAGTGCTGAAGACAACTTAAAATACCAAAAACTGTTACGTGACGGTCGTATGGACTTAACCAAACGTGGTATTTACGATGCAGGTATGATGTCTGTATTGAAGAAAGCACGTTGTTCAGTAGATAAAGCAAACTTTGAATGTGCATTACCGGGTGAATAATCCTTAATTGCCATAAAGTGTACTTAAAGCCTAGATTCTTCTAGGCTTTTTGTTTTTTTATCACTGTCATTTGAGTCATTGTGTTTAGATTGAAACATCGTAATGATAGAACGATATAAAAACCAAATGGAATCTTGAGAAATTGAAAATATGTTTTAATCAGGACGATTAAACATGACTGAATAAAAACATAGATTCATTTGAAAACCTGAATCAGGGTGTAGCGTGATTTTAAATTTTGGGTGTGGTGCAACAACAATCAGCATAGATGCAAAGGAAGAATAAAATGCAGTGGTTTAAAACATTAATACTTGCAACAGGTATCGCTGCGGTATCTGCCGGGACTCAAGCGAAACAAACAATTTGTGTATTCGATATCGTTGGGAAAAGCGGTGATGTCTATGCCTTAATGAAAGACTATCAATTGGCTGCAAAAAACTGGGGCGCAGATATTGAGCTTAAAGTGGGCACCAATGAGGCGGTCATTGCTGAAGACTTTAAAGCAGGTAAGTGTGATGGGGTCAGTATCACAGGCATGCGGGGACGTCAGTTTAACCAGTTTACAGGTTCATTGGATGCAATTGGAGCGATTACAGACCTTAAACTCGCTGTGAAAGTGATGCAGGGCTTGGCAAGTCCAACCTTTGCCAAAGCGATGGTGAATGGCAAATATGAAGTGGTTGGGGTGATTCCTGTCGGCGATGCCTACTTATTGGTAAATGACCGTAATATCAATACTGTTGCCAAAGCAGCAGGCAAGAAAATCGCCGTACTGGATTATGATGAAGCCCAAAAAATCATGGCTTCACAAGTCGGCGCACAAGCGGTTAGCTCAGATATTACCAACTTCGGTGCCAAATTTAATAATGGACAGGTCGATATTATTGGTGCGCCAGCGGCTGCATTTAAACCGTTGGAACTTTATAAAGGTTTAGGAACCAAAGGTGCGATTGTGAATTATCCAATCTTGCAAGTGACAGGTAACCTGATTATTCATCCTGATAAATTCCCGACAGGGTTTGGGCAGAAATCTCGTGAGTGGGTGAAGGCGCAACTGCCACGTGCTTTTGGCATTCTAGGGAAAATGAAAGCAGATATTCCTCAAAAATACTGGATGGAAGTGCCTGCTGCGGATAAGCCTGGCTATCAGAAACTAATGCGTGAAGCACGTATCAACCTGACTGCAAAAGGGATTTATGACAAGCGTATGATGAAATTATTATGGCAATTCCGTTGCCGTGAAGATGCCAAGAATTTTGAATGTGGCTTACAAGACGAGAACTATAAATAATCTTGTAAACGCACTTTAAAACTTCAAATACAGACCCGATATTGAGTATGCTATACTGAATATCGGGTCTTTTATTTATTAAAGACGTATTGAAGTCTGAGGAATATCCATCATGAACGCCCAAGCTCTAGAATTGTCAGATAATGCTGCCAACAAAGTTCGCCAACTACGCGAAAGTGAAGGGAATAACGACCTTATGTTACGCGTGTATGTAACGGGTGGCGGATGTTCAGGTTTCTCTTACGGCTTTAACTTTGCTGAAAGCGTGAATGAAGATGATGCTGAATTCATGAATGGCGATGTTAAAATGCTTGTGGACTCACTGAGCTATCAATATTTGGTTGGTTCAGTAGTTGACTATCTTGAAGGACTGGAAGGTTCACGTTTTGTGGTGCAAAACCCGAATGCGACCACGACCTGTGGCTGTGGTTCATCTTTCTCGATTTAATAGATTCTTGTCATAAAAAAGCTTCTCCAGTTGAGAAGCTTTTTTATTGCTTATACCGCGGTGATAGTCCCTAAAATACGATCACCTGATGCACCTGTGACCGCAGGCAAGTTTCCACTCAACTGTTCCACGAATCGCATCGCGAGCCATGCAAACGCCGTCGCTTCTACCCACGTCGGTGCTAAACCCAGCGCATCTGTGGTTTGTACAGACCAGTTATGTTTACGCAAGCGCCAGCGTAATTGTTCAAGTAAATGCGAATTATACGCACCACCGCCACAGACATAGATTTCACCTGTCGGCATCGACTCTTTACTGCGATAAATGGCTTTCTTAATGGCGCGCGTGGTTAGCTTCATTAAGGTTGCCTGAACATTTTCTGGTGTGTCTTCTAGCTCGTCATAGCCAAGGTCATTACGCCAGTCACTGAGCTGTTCATCTAGCCATTCCAGATTAAAGTCTTCACGACCCGTACTCTTAGGGGGTTCTTTGGCAAAAAACTCGTGGCTTTGCAAACGATCTAGCAATGAGCGAATCGGATTACCATAGGCCGCCCAGTCGCCATTTTCATCATAAGGATGACCGGTATGGCGATGACACCAGCCATCCATCAAGATATTGGCAGGGCCTGTATCAAAGCCATAAACGCCGTCTGCATTGTTTGCAGGCAGCATACTGATATTGGCAATCCCACCTAAATTCAGGATCACACGATGAATACTGTCATGCTGAAATAAGGCTTGATGGAAAGCAGGAACTAAAGGTGCACCTTGCCCCCCTGCGGCCATATCGCGGCGACGGAAATCTGAGACCACAGGCAGTTGAGTGATTTCAGTGATGATATTCGGATCACCAATTTGCAAGGTAAAACCATGTTCAGGACGATGGCGAATAGTTTGCCCATGTGAACCAATGGCCTTAATTTGCGTGCGGTCTAAATTATTTTTCTCGATCAATTCGTTGATGCCGCGCCCAATCATTTGTGCCAAAGCGACATCGGCTTTACCCATACGGTCAATTTCATTGTCATCAGGCAGCGTCAAAGCCATTAACTCATCACGTAATTCTGGCTCAAAAGGCACGGTTAGCGTGGCATGCAGCGTTAAAGGATCGAATGAAGTTGCAACAATATCAACACCATCCATGCTCGTGCCTGTCATTACACCAATATAGATTGCGCTCATATACAACTTATCCTGCAAGATGCTGAAAAAATGTTAGTATATCGCACAAATTGAATAACTGATGTGTTTAGGTTTTGTGATGTCAAATTTCTTGCCAGCCGAAGAACAGCTTGCTCTCATTCAACGAGGCACGCACGAGATTATCTCTGAAGAAGATTTACTTAAAAAACTCAAAGAAAATCGTCCACTCCGTGTAAAAGCAGGCTTTGACCCTACGGCTCCTGATTTACACTTGGGACATACTGTTCTGATCAATAAATTAAAAACCTTTCAGGATTTGGGACATGAAGTTACTTTCTTGATTGGTGACTATACTGCAATGATTGGTGACCCAACAGGTAAGAGCGCGACGCGTCCGCCGTTGTCACAAGAGCAGGTCATTGCCAATGCAAAAACCTACCAAGAACAAGTTTTTAAAATCCTAGATCCAAATAAAACCAAAGTTCGTTTTAACTCGGAATGGTTTAGCCAAAAAACTGCCGCTGATTTAATTCAGTTGGCAAGCCAGCAAACTGTATCGCGTATGTTAGAACGTGATGACTTCACCAAGCGCTATAACAACCATCAGCCGATTGCGATTCATGAGTTCCTCTATCCATTGGTACAAGGCTATGACTCGATTGCGCTTGAAGCAGACGTTGAGTTAGGCGGAACAGACCAAACCTTTAACTTGTTGATGGGTCGTACCTTACAAGGTCGTTATGGTCAAGAATCACAAGTGTGTATCACTGTGCCAATTCTTGAAGGTTTAGATGGCGTCAATAAGATGTCTAAATCTTTAGGCAACTATATTGGCGTATTTGACACACCAGGCGCGATGTACCAAAAAATCCTGTCGATGCCAGATAGTCTGATTGAGCGCTACTTCGATCTACTCAGCTTTAAGTCACTCGATGAAATCAAGGTTCTACTTGATGAGATGGCTGCGGGTCGCAATCCACAAGAGATCAAACGTATTCTAGCACTTGAGCTGGTTGAGCGTTTCCATGATGCAGAAGCAGCAGAAAATGCACATAAGAGTGCAGGTAACCGCGTAACTGAAGGTGAAGTGCCAGAAGATACACCTGAAGTAACGATTTCTCGTGGTGAGTTTGGTGGCGAGCTGTTTATTGCAACCATTCTTCGCGTTGCAGGTTTAAACCCGAATGCCGCTGCTGCAAAAGACGCCGTGGGTCGCGGTGCGGTTAAAGTCGACTGGAATGTGGTTGATATGAGCTACTCTGTAAAAGAAAACGTCACTTTAATCATTCAGTCAGGCAAAAAAGCGATTGCACGTGTGACTTTCACCGACTAAATCGAAATAAAAATAATAAAAAGCAGGCCCAGAGCCTGCTTTTTATACGTAAATAGATGATAAAAACAACGAAAACATCAGTTTTGTAGAAAAAAGAAACATGCAAAAGAAAATAATAAAAAACAGGGTTGCATCGGATCTGAAATGCTGTAGAATGCACATCAATCGGCGGTGATGCAGATAAAAACTTGTTGAGAAACAAGGGTTTGGCTAAATAGGTTGGATTCTTGGGTTGATTG
>NZ_LZPJ01000107.1:0-22139 GCF_001729365.1 Acinetobacter sp. YK3 | reverse complement strand
AATAATATTTTTTTTTCATAGTTTACTTGGAAATCTAGAGAATCTTGCTGTTATCGCTTAATACGCACAAAAAACTCTGCATAATCGTAGTCGTGTGATTTAAAATTCAGGTAAAATTATTATCTGTTTAAAATGCAATCGAGACCTTTTTTTGAAAAATAGTCAGGTGTGTTAATGGGGCAACACTTAAAAAGCTCGAAATTACGTTCTGAGCAAATTAGTCGGCGCCTATTTCTTTGCATGCTCGTTATTATTTTTTCTATCTCTTATCTTTCTATTCCTCTAATTATCAATAGTTATCAAGAATATATAAGAACCAATCAAACACTGACCGAAATCATTAGTTTGCGTAGCTTGGTCAAGACCGCAAATAAAATTTCCAAAGAGCGTGCGCCGTCAAATAAGGTGATGTCGAGTCAACCTCAAGATCTGGCTGAAAATCGTAAGGAATTGCTGGAATACCGCAAGCTGGTCGATATGCAAATTGATCGGACCATTGAAGTTTTAAAACACAATGGTTTTGAAATGATTGCCGAGGACCTAGATACAGATCTTAAAACGAAATTGGCTCAGGCACGTACTGTCGTGGATGCGTATGCGGATACTCCGAAGCATCAGCGAACATCGGTCCAGTTTGATCGCGCTATTTTGTCCATGTTTGATGTTTGGGACGAAAGTCGCGAGCTTTTAAAATGGCTGATGGTTCAGTCGAATAGCAAAAATAGCAAAATGTCGAACTATTTCACCTCGATCCTGATTTTAACCGATATGCGGGATCAGGCAGGTCGTGTGGCTTCAAATATTATGGCACCTGTGACATTCGATGAGAAAATTTCTGATGAGAATCGGGCGCGTTCATTACAGACTCAGCACCAAGCCATTTATCTTTGGGGGCTGATTGATACCATCCAGCCTGAACAATCAAAATCACCTGAATATGTTCGACTTTATTTGAGGGTAAAAACAGAATTTCTGGATAAGGGACTGCCCATCATTTCGCAGTTACTGGATGAAAGTAAAAATAATGAAGCTTATTTTATTTCAGGGACGGAATTGACCGATCAAATGGTCGGAAAATTTACCACTGTGATGGATTTGCAGAATTATATTCTGAACGACAGTATTGAAGTTGCAGAAGATCAAAACCGACGCGCAAAACTACAGTTTATCTTTACCCTGTGTATTTCCAGTTTATCGTTGCTGATTGCCATCTTTACCATGATTTATGCCAAGAGAAGGGTATTTGGGCCATTAATCAATGCACGAAATATGATTTTGCGTCTTTCGGGGACTTCTGATGAGCTTTCTCATATGACCAAAAACAAGGAAGAGTTTTTTTCCTTGTTTGAAGCTATTGATAAACTCAAAGGTATGTTGAAACAGCGCGATACGATGGAGTTGCAATTAAAGCAAATCGCGAATTCTGATGTACTGACAGGCGTGGCAAACCGGTTGGCATTGGAAGAATATATTGCTGCGCTGGAAGCTAAACCTGAGGGCTTATCACAAACGTGTGTGATCGCGATTGATATTGATAATTTCAAGTTTGTAAATGATCAGTATGGGCATATTGTCGGAGATCAGGTCATAACCATGATTGCAGATCAGCTTAAACGCAATGTGCGGGCTTCTGACCTGATCGTGCGTTATGGCGGTGATGAGTTTCTGATTGTTCTTGAAAATATTCAAATGGACGCTGCCAAAGCCATTGCAGAGAATATTCGTCTAGGTGTTATTCAGGAAAATATTATGATTCCAAGTTTGGCTAAAGAGATTCAGGTTTCGGTGAGTGTTGGTATTGCGATTGGGGCAAATAGTTGGTTAGCGTTGTTAGAAAAAGCGGATCAATCGTTGTTAAAAGCGAAGGCAAAAGGGAAGAATGTGGTGGAGGGGTAAACTCTCTTACCCCCAACCTATTTTGTCTTCTCAATTAAATAGTTTATGAAGTTTGTACAAGAAACTAGCATGAACTTAGCATCGATATAAGATAAATTCGATTCTTCTAGCATCGCATGTCGTATACCATCTCCATCCGAGGCATAACCATAAAGTTGGCTTAAACTACTTTTTAGGGCAGCATGTAAGCTATATCTGTCCTCAATGATTTTTAGTGCTTTACCCAAAGTCGCTTTATCATCTTGCGTGATAATTTTACAAATTGATTCGACAGCACTAATGGATTCTTTAATTGAGTTTCTATAGTCAGGGCTTTGTCTATCTGACATGAGTTTTAATGCCTAATTTAAATGCAGTTGAACACCTGAATATTGGTTAGTATTTTCTAATGCTTGTTCAATAGACTGTATTTCTTGTTCACTTGTAATTTCAAGTATATTACCGTTTGATAAGCGATAAGCTGATAAATATTTTTCGAGGCAAAGATTAACTGAGTTAGAAAATGAATCTGAGCTATATCTGATATTAGGATAGTTATCTAACGTAACCTCAATAAAATCATAAACTTCATACCATTGGCACATCATAAAATATTTTTTTAATGCTGATATACCTTCACTTCTCCCAAATGGTATTTCATCGGTAGGTTTATGAAAAAGGTTCATATAAATATTAAGGAAAAAGCCTTCTAAATTGCTTCCCAAAATACGGGAGCTACCAGGCTGGACTACATTGTTAAAATTAGAAAAAAGTATTCTGTCATACAGAGACCATAAAGCATTTCTGAGTTCTTGATCAATTAACTCTTTTTGAATTATTTCTCGAACAAGTTTATATCCATATCTTTCTGAGAATCGCATTATTTACCTCAAAATTATAAAAATTTTCTTTTTATTCAATCTAAAAATCTCCCCTAGCCCCTCTTTTGAAAAGAGGGGAAGTCTTCCTTTTGATACGAAATACGAAGTCTAGGGTTCGCGGATAAATTACTTCAACATCGGCTTTAAGAAGCGCCCTGTATGTGAAATCTCGACTTTAGCTACTTGCTCAGGTGTGCCTTCGGCAATGATTTGACCACCACCAGAACCACCTTCAGGGCCTAAATCAATTACCCAGTCAGCGGTCTTGATCACATCCAGATTATGTTCAATCACCACGATGGTATTACCCTTATTGCGTAGCTCATACAAAATGTCGAGTAACTTGGCAATATCATGGAAATGCAGACCTGTAGTCGGTTCATCCAAGATATATAAGGTTCGACCCGTATCGCGTTTTGCCAACTCACGTGCCAGTTTCACACGTTGTGCTTCACCACCAGAAAGTGTTGTTGCCGCTTGTCCTAAACGGATATAGCCAAGCCCGACTTGAGTCAAAGTATCTAAACGACGATGAATCACAGGAATGGCACTAAAGAATTCAGCGGCATCTTCCACCGTCATTTCCAAGATATCAGAAATGTTCTTGCCTTTATAACCGACTTCTAAGGTTTCACGGTTATAACGCTTGCCATGACAAGCATCACAAGGCACATACATATCTGGCAGGAAGTGCATTGCGACTTTGATCATGCCGTCGCCTTCACAGGCCTCACAACGTCCACCTTTCACGTTAAACGAGAAACGGCCTGCGCTGTAACCACGTGCTTTGGCTTCAGGTGTTTGTGCAAACAATTCACGAATCGGCGTGAATAAACCCGTATAAGTTGCAGGGTTTGAACGTGGGGTACGACCAATAGGACTCTGGTCAATATCAACCACTTTATCCAAATGCTGTAAGCCATCAATCGAGTCAAACTTTTCCGCAGTCAGCGTGGTTGCGCCATTGAGCTGAGTCGCAGCCAAAGGCAATAAGGTACGGTTGATTAGCGTTGATTTACCAGAACCAGATACCCCAGTCACACAGGTCATGATACCCAATGGAATGGTCAGATCAACGTTCTGTAAGTTGTGTCCGCTTGCACCAGAGAGTTTGATCACTTCATCAGGGCGAGGAGATTGGGTACGTTGTTTCGGTACTTCAATCTTCAATTTACCTGACAGATATTGACCTGTAAGCGAGTCGGCATGATTGGCCAATTCATCATAAGTTCCTTCCGCAATCACGGCACCGCCATGAATACCTGCACCTGGCCCAATATCAATAATATGGTCAGCAGCACGGATGGCATCTTCATCATGCTCAACCACCAGTACTGTATTACCCAAATCACGCAAGCGAATCAGGGTTTGTAGTAAGCGGTCATTATCTCGTTGATGTAGACCAATCGAAGGTTCATCCAGCACATACATCACGCCCATTAAACCTGCACCGATCTGAGAAGCCAGACGAATACGTTGTGCTTCACCACCTGAAAGGGTTTCGGCTGAACGTGCCAAACTGAGATAATTCAGGCCAACACTGACCAGAAAGTGTAAACGCTCACGAATCTCTTTAAAGATTTTATCGGCGATTTCACCTTTAGCACCTTCAAGATTGAGGTCTTGATAATAGTTTTCCGCATCACCAATCGACATCTTGGTGATTTGAGCAATGGTCTTATCTTTAACACGAACATGACGAGAAATTTCATTCAGACGTGAACCGCCGCAAGCATCACACGCTGCATTCGACAAGTATTGTGCCAGATCATCACGGACATAATTCGATTCAGTTTCACGGTAGCGACGTTCTAAATGCGGCAAAATCCCTTCAAAGGCTTGCACACGACTGTGCTTACGACCACGTTCATCGATATAACTGAGGTCGATTTTCTCTTTGCCTGTGCCTTGCAGGAATTTCTTTTGCGTATCTTTATCGAGTTTATTCCAAGGCTCATCCAGATCAATGCCGAAATGATCTGCGACTTTTTGCAGCATGGTGTAGTAATACGGGCGCTGTCTGTCCCAACCACGAATCGCACCTTGGCTAATTGAGATTTCAGGATTTGGAATCAGCTTATCTGAACTGAAATGGCTACGCGTGCCCAAACCATCACAGACAGGGCAGGCACCGAATGGGTTATTGAATGAAAATAGACGTGGTTCAAGTTCAGCTACGGCGCGGTCACATTCTGGACAAGAATGTTTTGCCGAAAACACGCGTTCAGGATGTTCGCCATTCATCCATGATAAAACCGCAATATCACCGCCTAGACGTAATGCGGTTTCAAACGATTCTGCGATACGGTTACCGAGATCGTCACGCACTTTAAAACGATCGACCACCACTTCAATGGTATGTTTTTTCTTTTTGTCCAGTTCAGGTGGGGTATCAATATCAATGATTTCACCATCAACGCGGGCGCGAACAAAACCTTGGCCTTGTAACTGTTCAAACAGCTGGGTGTATTCACCTTTACGCTCACGCACCACAGGCGCAAGCAACATCAAAGCAGTGCCTTCTTCCAGACTTTTAACGGCATCGACCATTTCTGAAATGGTTTGTGCCACCATTGGCAGGTCATGTTCAGGACAATACGGTGTACCCACGCGTGCATAAAGCAAACGCAAATAGTCGTAAATTTCAGTAATGGTACCGACGGTCGAACGTGGGTTATGACTCGTTGATTTTTGTTCAATCGCAATCGCAGGCGATAAACCTTCAATCGAATCGACTTCTGGTTTTTCCATTTGTGACAGGAATTGGCGCGCATAAGCCGACAGTGATTCGACATAACGGCGCTGGCCTTCGGCATACAAGGTATCAAAGGCCAAGGATGATTTTCCTGAGCCAGAAAGTCCCGTAATCACCACAAACTTGTCACGTGGGATATCGAGTGACACATTTTTTAAATTATGAGTACGTGCGCCTCGAATACGGATATGACTTTGACTCATAAATACATCTCAATAAGCTGAACATGAAAACATGTATATGATAACGATTTAAAATTGTTCAAGTGGTATAAAAATATTTAAAACGACAAATTGTGACGGTTAATGAACTGGTTCACATTTGTCTTATGCAATATGCCTTGTATTTTTAGCATTCAATGCCGCAGATTACTACCGATAAACAGAGGGAGAATAAAAATACACAAATTACTAGACGACTGGTCTAATATTAATTTATAGTGTGCTTATGAAACGATCAACGAAAAGTGAAGCGACTCGACAACACATTCTTGATACCAGCTTTGAACTGGTATTACGTAAAGGTTTTGTTGGGGTCGGCTTGCAAGAAATTCTCAAGACCTGTGATGTCCCGAAAGGGTCGTTCTACCATTATTTTGCTTCCAAGGAAGCTTTTGGCTGTGCCTTACTGGAACAGTACATGGTGGACTATAAAGTTCGGGTAGAGCAGCTTTGGCAACAGACTGAACCAAATGCCCATGCACGCCTAATGGCTTTATGGCAGGCGTGGATTGATGATCCTGTGTATGGCAGTTGGGCGGAGAATTGTCTGATTGTGAAATTAGGTGCAGAGGTTGCAGATTTATCTGAGGACATGCGTGAGATTCTCAATCTTGGCGTACATCGATTGACACAGCGAGTGGCACTGTTACTACAAGAAGGGCAACAACAAGGCTCCATTCCACTACATCTTGACCCATTTAAAACAGCGCAGGTGATGTATCAATTATGGCTAGGTGCGGCCCTGATGACCAAGTTAGCTCAAGACAAAGCGCCGCTACATTTAGCTTTAGAAACAACACAACAGCTGTTGCAACCGACCAAGGAATAAACCATGCAAAGTATTATCCATCAAAGTTTTGGTGAGCCTGTAGACGTATTACAGCAGGCAGAAATGCCTCAGCCTGAGCCTAAAGCAGGTGAAGTTCGTATTAAAACCATTATGTCTCCTATGCATAACCATGATGTCTGGACTGTGCGTGGTAGCTATGGCTATAAGCCAACACTCCCTGCCATTGGGGGTAGCGAAGCGGTGGGGATTGTTGATGCGGTAGGCGAAGGTGTTGATGAAAGTAAATTAGGCCAACGTGTTGCGGTTGCTGGTGTACATGGCAGTTGGGCAGAATATTTTATTGCACCTGCACATGGCATTATTCCCTTAAATGATGCTATTGATAATGAAACAGCAGCTCAATTGATCGGCATGCCAATCAGCGCCTTGATGTTACTGGATTTTGTGAATGTACAGCCGGGTCAATGGCTGATTCAGAACACGGCAAATGGTGCGGTCGGTAAAACAGTTGCAATGATTGCTCAAGCACGTGGGTTACAAGTTATTAATCTGGTTCGCCGTACTGATGCGATTGCAGAAATGCAGGCACTCGGCATCCAGCACGTGGTGGCGACGGATCAGGACGATTGGAAACAGCAAGTCAAAGCCATCCATGCAGATCAAGCGTTAATTGCAGGAGTAGATTCAATTGGCGGCAGTGCCAGTGGTGAAATGTTGAATCTACTCAGTGAAAATAGTCTGTTGGTTTCATTTGGCAGTATGACAGGCGAAACCATGCAGATTTCATCGGGTGACCTGATTTTTAAACAGGCGACGGTAAAAGGTTTCTGGGCAAGCGTGGTGAGTAAAGAAATGCCAGCAGAGAGTAAAAAGGCATTATTTGTAGAACTTCTGACACTGGCAGCGCAAAAGAAACTGGTTCTACCTGTTGAAGGTGTCTTTAGCTTTGACGAAATCAAAACTGCTGCACTCAAGGCAACCCAAGGCGCTCGTCAAGGTAAAGTCTTGTTGAAGCCCTAAGTTAAATCATCACTGCCAGCCGTGAGGCTGGTTTCATGCGCTATGTCGTCATTATAAAAAGGATAATCAGATGATTGGATCGTTATTGATTGGACTCATTGCCTTATTACACGTCTATATTCTTGTGCTGGAAATGTTTTTGTGGGACAAGCCTTATGGTTTAAAAGCCTTTGGCAATAGTCTGGAAAAAGCACAGCTCACCAAAGTGTTAGCACAAAATCAGGGGCTGTATAATGGCTTTCTTGCAGCAGGTTTATTCTGGTCACTACTGGCGCCTGCAAGCTATGCCATTGCGATTGCCAATTTCTTTTTGGGCTGTGTGCTGATCGCTGGAATCTATGGTGGTTTGACTGCCAGCAAGAAGATTATTTACATTCAGGCTGTACCAGCATTGATTGCTTTAATTGTGGTGAATGTTTTTTAGTCGAGAGATATAAGTAGGCAACTGGACGGATTTATGTTTTAATGCGCCCAGTTTGAGATGAGCCTCATACAGTATATCGGACGATACGATATACGACTAAGCCCCTTAATTGGGGCTTTTTTATGTCTAGAGAAAAGTGCAGGGGAAGGGCTTAAGCCAGATCCAAACCTAGCCATTGACGTTGCTGATAGGCGCTATCCCAGAATAACCATTCCAGTTTTGCACCCATAGTATAGGCGGCATGCATTTTCGCTAAGGTATCCTCATCACAACGTGCAGCCACTTTATCTACAGTCGCAATCACGTTACTTACCGCGGTATTAAATTCCTCACCTGCATAGGTATCAATCCATGCCTGATACGGATTATTTTCAACAGATTGGTTGATAATGTCTTTGCCCACTTCGGCATAAATCCAGAAACATGGCAGCAAGGCAGCCAAAATGACGGGATAGCTTTCTGACCATGCTGTGGCGGTGAGGAAAGAAGTGTAATGATGGCAAGCAAGCGTAAGCGGCGTGCTCTCAAACTCAGTTTTGCTCACATCAAATTCCTGCATAAAATCATTATGCAAACTGCGTTCTACAATAATGGCGATTTTTGCTGCTTCGGAAAATTGGATCACATCATCGGCTTCATAGGCTTTTGCCGCAGCCACAGCCAGTGCACGACCATAGGCCAATAAGTAATGCGCATCTTGAATGACATAGTGACAAAAGACTTTACGATCTAATGTCCCTGCTGCAAGTTCTTGATTAAAAGGCAATGCTAATATTTTTTGATATAAGTCTTGATTACGTTGCCAAACATCTTGAGAAAACGTCATGGATTGAACCTATTAAAAAACACGATAAATAAACCTGCCAGCACTATAGCAGAGTCTGCTGGAGATAAAATTTTCTTCAAAATAAGTGCAACAATCTTTTGTCTATTTCCACTCAAACTCGCCTACAATAGACACATTTTTATAACCCGACTATTTGAATAAAAGGCTGCTCATGAAGCATTTTCGTTTCTCAATTTTCTTTACGGTAGTGTGTCTTGCACTATCGGCCTACTGGGGCTATACGCACGGGCCTGAAGCAGGCGTAGCCACCATGCTCAAAGCCTTGACGATTACTGCGATTCTGGCGGTAATGGAAGTCTCTTTATCGTTTGATAATGCGGTTGTAAATGCCTCGGTTCTACGTGGCTGGGATCATTTCTGGAAGATGATTTTCTTAACCGTTGGGATCCTGATTGCCGTATTTGGTATGCGTTTGATTTTCCCTGTAGTGATCGTTGCCGTGACGGCAGATATGGGCATGATCGAAGTTGCAAAATTGGCCTTAAATGATCCAAAAACCTATTCAGAACGTTTAATGGAGCATCATGCTGAAATTGCAGCCTTTGGTGGAACGTTCTTATTGCTGGTATTCCTGAACTTCTTCTTTGATGATGGCAAAGAAACCCATTGGTTTAAATGGTTAGAAGCAAAACTGGCGCATTTGGCTAGCGTACCTGCAATGTCGGTTTTCCTTGCATTGATCGCGATGATTATTATGGCTGCAAACGTAGAAGAATCATCTCGTTTGGCCGTGACTATGGCGGGTATCTGGGGCATCGTGGTGTATATCGGTGTACAAGTTTTGAGTCATTTACTCGGTGGCGAACCTGAAATTGATGAAAATGGCAATGCCGTGACTCATGACTCAAATGGCGCAGCGACAGGTGTAGTGAAAGCGGGTTTTGGTGGTTTCCTTTACCTCGAAGTACTTGATGCATCATTCAGTTTTGATGGTGTGATTGGTGCCTTCGCGATTACCAGCGATGTCGTGATCATCATGCTAGGCCTTGCGATTGGTGCGATCTTTGTCCGTTCGATGACGATTTATCTGGTAGAGAAAGGCACATTGGATGCTTATATCTTCCTTGAACATGGCGCGCATTATGCGATTGGTGCCTTGGCATTTATCATGATCGCCAGCGGTACTGGCTTGCACGTACCTGAAATCGTGACAGGTTTAATCGGTGTGGCCTTTATTGTCTGGGCTGTGATTGCCTCGATCCAGTACAGCAAGCGGGAACATCAGGCCTCTTAAGCTTGTTTTCAGCTTGAACAGCTATGTTAAGTAAAGGAGCGAATGTCGCTCCTTTATTTTTCCCTGAAGAAAGATTGTGATTTTCATGATCTAACTTACAACCTTTGCAGGCGAATGGCTTATAATTCGCTGAGCCAGTTATAGTGTCTTATCAACAATGAATGCTTTAGAACGCCGTTCAACCTTTGCCTTAAGTAGCATTTTTGCCTTACGCATGTTGGGCTTGTTCATGATTATTCCTGTCTTTTCAGTAGCGGGACAATCCTATCAATACGCGACGCCAGCCTTAATTGGTCTTGCGGTCGGGGTATATGGCTTAACACAGGCAATTTTACAGATTCCATTTAGCTTGTTGGCAGATCGTTTTAGTCGTAAGCCTTTGGTGGTGCTTGGACTGTTGCTGTTTGCAATCGGTGGGGCAATTGCAGGTTTATCGGACACCATTTATGGCGTGATTATTGGTCGTGCTATTGCAGGCGCAGGTGCAGTTTCAGCGGTGGTGATGGCATTACTGGCAGATGTCACACGAGAAGAACAACGTACCAAAGCCATGGCTGCTATGGGCATGAGTATTGGTATGTCTTTTGTGGTGGCTTTCAGTTTGGGGCCGTGGCTCACCAGTCTGGTCGGTATTTCTGGTCTATTCTTTGTGACCACGATTATGGGCTTGGCAGCGATAGCAATGCTATTGCTTGTACCTAAAGTCACGCGACACCATCGAAACTACCAGCAAGGTTATCTGAATCAGCTCAAGCAAGTCATCCAGATGGGCGAGTTAAATCGTCTGCATGTCTCTGTCTTTGCACTGCACTTATTGCTGACTGCGATGTTTATTTATGTGCCTTCACAGCTCATTGAATATGCAGGAATTCCATTAGCGAAGCATGGTTTAGTCTATTTACCACTCTTGGTAATCAGTCTGTTCTTTGCTTTTCCAAGCATTATCATTGCGGAAAAATATCGCAAAATGCGGGGCATTTTTCTCACTGCCATTGCAGGGATTATCGGTGGCTTACTGATCCTGATTTTTGGCTATGAATCAAAATACGTGTTACTGGCTGGATTAGGTCTATTCTTTATTGCATTTAACGTGATGGAAGCGTTATTGCCCTCATGGTTGTCTAAGGCCGCGCCGATTCAGTCAAAAGCGACTGCGATGGGGGTGAATGCCAGTAGCCAGTTCCTCGGCGCTTTCTTTGGTGGTACCTTGGGCGGGCAACTTTTGATGATGCAGAATACTGCGCTCGGGTGGAGTGTGTTGACGGGGATTGCTATAATATGGCTGCTGATTAGTTTTGGATTGGCACAGCCAAGATATCTATCCTCAATTGTATTGCCTTTACCTCAGACGGTACAAACTGACGAATGGACTTCAAAACTTTTGGCAATTCGTGGTATTGAAGAAGTCGTGGTGATGCCTGAACAACAAGTTGCTTATATTAAAGTCGATAAACAGTGCATAGATGATGCTGGGCGACAAGATTTAACGCACTTGATTGGCAAAGAGGTAGCCATTTGATCATAACTCTTATAAAGTGAAACATATAAATATATAGGATGAAGACAGCTAATGCGTGGTGTGAATAAAGTTATTTTAGTAGGTACTTTAGGACGAGATCCAGAAACAAAAACCTTCCCGAACGGAGGTTCTCTCACTCAATTCTCGATTGCAACGAGTGAGTCGTGGATGGACAAAAGTACGGGTGAACGTAAAGAGCAAACGGAATGGCATCGTATTGTGTTGCATAACCGTTTAGGGGAAATTGCTCAACAATATCTACGTAAAGGCTCAAAAGTTTATATCGAAGGTTCATTGCGTACGCGTCAATGGACAGACCAGAATGGTCAGGAACGTTATAGCACTGAAATCCGTGGCGACCAGATGCAAATGCTTGATACGCGTCAGCAAGGCGAGCAAAGCGGTGGCGATTTCAATCAACCACGCTTTAACAACAATAATAATCAAGGCGGCGGCTACCAAAACACGGGTTATAACAATAATAACAACCAGAATGGCGGCTTTAACGGCGGCAACCAAGGTAATTATGCGGGTAGCCCTCAAGCAGGTAATGGTTTTAATACACCAAAAGCAGCACCTCAACCGGCTGCAGCACCTGCGGACTTAGATGACGACTTACCGTTCTAAGCCCAAATCAGACGCATAAAAGCGAGGATAACTTCGGTTATACCTCGCTTTTTTATTGGATAATTACCTGCACCAGACATTCTTATAACGATCTTCGCAGCATCCATCTTGAGATGATTTCAATCATTTGATTCTAAAAACCAAATTAAATAGCACGCTTAAACATCCGATTTGAAAATGTGCAACGTTGATTGTAAATCCTGCAATTGGCCCTCTCTTTTATTATAAAAATGGCTCTCGTTTCTTTGCTGTCGAACCGACAAATTAAGTGTATTGGACGTATGCATACGGAAGCGTCGGTTTAGTCATATAAATATCCATGAATGGATGATGAACAAAACGACTAAATTTTTTGAGGGTATTTTTTATTTCAGAATGCACTGTTCTGAGGTGGGGATATTCTCCTTAGATTAAGGAAAATAATATGGCAGCACATCCAGACTGTTCTGAGGCCAATAGGTCTCAAGGCTTACAAAGTGGATTGAAATCGCGCCATCTAACCATGATCTCCATTGCAGGTGTGATTGGTGGTGCCTTATTCGTTGGTTCGGGTAACGTTATTTACTCTGCAGGCCCAGCTGTTATTCTGGCTTATGCCTTAGGCGGGCTGCTGGTTCTGTTCATTATGCGCATGCTTGGTGAAATGGCGGTGCTGAATCCCGATAGTGGTTCATTCTCGACTTATGCGGATCGTGCCATCGGACGTTGGGCCGGTTTCTCAATTGGCTGGCTGTACTGGTGTTTCTGGACACTGTTGATGGGTTGGGAAGCCTATGTGGCAGGAAAGATTTTGCATAGCTGGTTTCCTTTTATTCCGATCTGGGGCTACATGTTACTGGTGATTGTGTCCTTGATCTGGGTCAATCTAAAAGACGTCAAAAGCTATGGGGAATTTGAATTCTGGTTTGCCCTGATCAAAGTCGTTGCGATTATTATCTTTTTGGTGATTGGCAGTTTAGCCATTTTACATCTATGGCCATGGGGCGAGATTGCACAGACGGCGAGTTCAGGAGGCTTATTTCAACAAGAATTTATGCCCAATGGGATCGCGCCAGTCATTACCGCTTTATTGGGTGTGATGTTTGCCTATGTTGGCGCAGAAATTGTCACAGTGGCGGCTGCGGAAGCCAAAAGTCCTGAAAAAGAAATTCGCAAAGCGTCGAATTCGGTGGTCTGGCGTATTTTATTGTTCTATGTCGGATCAATGTTGATTACGGTCTGTTTGATTCCCCATGACAACCCTTTATTAAAAGATCCGACGTGGGGAACGTATAGCGTTACCCTGACAGCACTTGGCATTCCTGAAGCACGTCATATTGTGAATTTCGTGGTGCTAACCTCTGTTTGTAGCTGCTTTAACTCGGCACTGTACACCTGTTCGCGCATGTTATTTTCATTGTCCAAACGTGGTGATGCACCAAAATGTCTGGCGGTGACCAATCGTCAGGGCAGTCCGTGGATTGGAGTGTTATTTTCCAGTTTGTTTGCTGTTGTTGCCGTCTATTTGACTGCTACAGAAAGTATGAATGTTTATGATGTGCTGATGATGGCGACGGGCACAGTTGCTTTATATGTGTATTTGGCGATTGCTTGTTCCCAGTTGCGGATGCGTAAAAAATACGAACGTGAAGGTAAACATATCGACTTTAAAATGTGGCTTTTCCCGTGGATTACCTATGCCGTGATTTTCATTATTATTGGATCTTTAGTGGTGATGTTGATTGAAGGGACTTATTTTAAAGAAGTGACCTATACTTCAATGCTGGCCTTGGCGATTGTATTGGTGGGTGTGCTGGTACAGAAATTGAATAAGGGGAAAGTCGGGGAAAATGCCCTGATACAGGAAAAACAATCGATCTAAACATGCATGAACCATGATTTAAATCCATAGAGAATCTCGTGATTGAGATTCTCTATTTTTTTATTTAAGACAACGTTGCCACACCTGCTTCGCGTAGACATTGCAATAACACACCAAAGGCCATCACCATGTCTTTTTCATTGACACAGGCAAAGCCCATCAGCAGTCCACGCTGCGCATGGGCATGAGAGTGCATATAATATTGTGACAGTGCACGCACCTTGACGCCACGTTCTAGGGCGGTGGCTGCAACAGCAACATCATCACATTGGGCAGGAAGTTTGAGCACCAGATGCAAGCCTGCTGCTTCATCATATTCATGCACAAATTCTGTCCCCAAATATCGATTAATCAGACTGACCAAGTAATCACGTCGTTTGCCATAGAGCAAACGCATGCGACGGATATGTGCTTCATAATGGCCTTCACGAATAAATTCAGCGAGGGCTTTTTGCTCAAGCAAATGTCCACCCCGATATAATTCTGCCGCCACAATCCGTAAAGGGGAAAATAGTGGTTTAGGCACCACCACATAACCGATGCGTAATGAGGGATAAATGGTTTTACTAAAAGTACCCATGTAGATCACAGGTGCATCATTTTCCAGACCTTGCAGGGAAGGATAAGGCTGACCCGAGAAGCGGAATTCACTGTCATAATCATCTTCAACAATCCAGCTGTGATGCTGACGCGCGATCTGGATCAACTGTTTTCTTCTGTCCAGACTTAAATGCGAACCGAGTGGATATTGATGTGAGGGTGTCACAAAAATCAGTTTAGGTGGTTGTGCAGGCTGTTCCTCTGGAATAATTCCTTCGGCATCGACAGGCATGGGTTGAATATCCAGTCCATTGATCCTTAAGGTATTCCGCATGCCCCAATACGCTGGGTCTTCAATCCAGACACGATCTCCGATATCACTCAGTGCCCGAGAGACCAGATCAATCGCCTGATGGATGCCTTCGGTAATAATAATCTGGTCAGCATCGCAGTGGACTGAACGGGCAACACGTAAATAGTCTGCCAAGGCACTGCGTAGCTCAATACAACCACCCGCACTGCTATAAATCAGTCGGTTAATATCGGGTTCACGGCTGAGGCGGGCTTGAATACGGCTGAAAATATGATGTGGAAACTCGGTTACATCGGGCGCACCAGGGACAAAAGCACCCCATTGATGCGGAGAGGCCGCGGCATAGCCCAATAAACTTGATCCTCGTTGTGACAACACAAAGGAGGTTTGTTGCTGAGCAATAGGCGCTTGTTTTTTATTTGTCTTGGTATTTAAAAAGGCTTCGGGAAGCTGTTCTGCCACCCAAGTGCCATGACCTGTACGTGCCTCAAGATAGCCTTCGGCCTGAAGTTGCTCATAGGCTGAAAGCACCGTATTACGGGAGACATGAATTTCACTGGCTAAATCACGTGAAGCAGGTAAACGCGTTTTGGGCTGGATCACACCTTCGATAATGGCCCCGCGTAAACAGCGAAATAAGCGCTGATGTAGTTTTCCTTCCATGTCCTGTTGGAGACGTTGTAATAAATGATCTCCAAGTAAACTACGCAATTGGCTCTCTCCTTCAATTTAAAAGTGGCTCTCGTCACTGGCCTTCATACGCGCGAAATTACAGGTATAGACAGTCCTTGTAAAACATCCTGAAAAAAACCGAGCTGGATGTCGGGCAACACTGTAATTGATGATGAAAATATGAGGGAATTAAATGAACGATCAACATTCTGCACTTAACACACGTAAACAGCAAGCAACACCGCGTGGTGTGGGCGTAATATGCCAGTGGTATGCAGCAAAAGCAGAAAATGCAACAATTTGGGACAAGGATGGCAACGCGTTTATCGATTTTGCAGGTGGCATTGCAGTTTTAAATACAGGCCATCGTCATCCCAAAGTGATTGCCGCAGTGACTGAGCAACTCAGCAAGTTTACTCATACCGCTTATCAGGTGACCCCTTACGAAAGTTATGTGGCTTTGGCTGAACGGATTAATGAACGCGCGCCGATTGCGGGTGCAGCCAAGTCTGCTTTCTTTACCACGGGTGCCGAAGCGGTTGAGAATGCCGTGAAAATTGCACGTTCATGTACAGGCCGTCATGGCATTATCACCTTTGGTAATGGTTTCCACGGTCGTTCATTTATGACTATGGCAATGACAGGGAAAACAGCACCATACAAACGCGATTTTGGGGTGATGCCAGCAGGTGTGTTCCATGCTCGTTACCCTGTGCCAGCCAAAGGCATTAGCGTCGATGCAGCCATTGCCAGTGTTGAAGATGTTTTCAGTGAAGACATTGCACCGCATGACGTGGCGGCGATTGTACTGGAACCTGTACAAGGTGAAGGTGGTTTCAATGTGGTGCCTGCCGAGTTTTTAAAGCGTTTACGTGCCTTATGTGACAAGCATGGTATTTTACTGGTGGCCGATGAAGTACAAACTGGTTTTGCTCGTACAGGCAAACTGTTTGCCATGAATCATTTTGAAACCAAAGCTGATCTGATCACGATGGCAAAAAGTCTAGGTGGTGGTTTCCCGATTTCTGGTGTGGTTGGACGTGCCGAAGTCATGGATGCACCAAACCCAGGCGGTCTGGGTGGAACCTATGCAGGCAACCCGATTGCGGTTGCGGCAGCCCACGCCGTGATTGATGCGATTGAACAAGAAAAGCTGTGCGAACGTGCCAATGAACTGGGTGCTGAATTGGTTGCTGTACTTAAAAATATCCAGCAGGAATCGGGTGATGTGGTCACCGATATTCGTGCACTCGGATCGATGGTGGCGGTTGAGCTGGAAACAGCTGAGCAAGCAAAAGCTGTACAAAACTATGCAATGGAAAACGGTTTGTTACTCCTAACTTGCGGTAAATACGGTAACGTTATTCGTTTCCTATATCCATTAACGATTCCTGCTGAACAATTCCGTCAAGGTCTAGAAATCTTGAAACAAGGTTTTGTCGCATTGAATACAAATCGCGTAACAGCAATGGAGCAACCTGCATGATTCAAAACAATTTGCAGTATCTTTTAAAACACCCAGATATTGCATTTAATCAGCCTGCATCAAGTGATTATATTGAAGTTAATGATGCAGCAACTGGCGATACCTTGGCTTGGGTCAAAACCTATGACCGTGCGGCTGTGGACGCTGCGATTCAGCGTTCTGCCCAAGCACAGGCGGCATGGAAAAAGCAAACTGCACTGTTCCGTGCGGATGTGTTGTTGGCGTGGTATAACCTGATGCTCGAGCACAAAGAAAATCTGGCGCAGATTTTAACGGCTGAACAAGGTAAACCGCTGGCAGAAGCGCGTGGTGAAATTGCCTATGCGGCCTCCTTTATTCGCTGGTTTGCCGAGCAGGCACGCCGTATTGATGGTGAAGTATTAACCTCAACCCAGCCACATCAGCGCTTACTTGTGATTAAACAGGCGATTGGGGTAACGGCTGCAATCACGCCGTGGAATTTCCCAGCCGCGATGATTACCCGTAAGGCAGCACCTGCGATTGCTGCGGGCTGTACCATGCTGGTCAAACCTGCGGAACAAACACCATTAACCGCGTATGCACTTGAAGTGTTGGCTTTACAGGCAGGCTTACCTGCCGATGTGCTGATCAATATCAGTGGTGATGCAGTTGAAGTCGGCAAGACCTTATGCGAAAGCGATATTGTCCGTAAGCTCAGTTTTACCGGTTCAACGCAAGTGGGTCGTATCTTGATGCAGCAATGTGCGCCAAGCATTAAAAAGCTCTCGTTTGAATTAGGTGGGAATGCACCTGTACTGGTGTTTGATGATGCCAATCTGGAACAGGCGGTGCAGGGCATTATGGCCAGCAAATACCGCAATAGCGGACAAACTTGCGTGTGTGCTAACCGTATTTATGTACAAGATGGCATTTACGATGCGTTGGCGGAACGTTTAGTTGAAGCCGTATCCAAACTGAAAGTTGGAGATGGGCGTCAGGACGGTTCAACCCAAGGGCCATTGATTGATGAAGATGCGATTGCCAAAGTCCAGTCGCATATTGCCGATGCGACCTCGAAAGGGGCGACGGTACGGATTGGCGGACAGCGTTCAGCCATAGGTGGAACATTCTTTGAACCGACTGTGTTAACGGGCGTCACCCAAGACATGAAGGTGTCGAAAGAAGAAACCTTTGGACCACTTGCTCCTTTATTCCGTTTTAAAACCGAAGATGAAGCAGTGGCAATGGCGAACGATACCGAGTTTGGCTTAGCGGCTTATCTATTTACCCAAAGTACAGCTCGTCAATGGCGAGTGGGTGAAGAACTGGAATATGGCATGGTTGGCATCAACACTGGAGCTATTTCAAATGAAGTTGCGCCATTTGGTGGTGTTAAACAGTCTGGCTTAGGCCGTGAAGGTTCAAAATTCGGCATAGAAGAATATGTTGAAATGAAGTATCTCTGTGTAGATTTATCTGAATAAGACATAAAACATTTTATGTCCTACACGGCAAAAGTTTGATAAAAAGCCAGTCATGCCCATTCATGACTGGCTTTTTTCAATAAGGTCTAGAACTAGCGTGCCGAGTCCAAAACTTCATGATTCTGGACAACAGCTTGCGCTTTGCTATAGCTTTCAATCAGCAACTGATAGGCTGGGAAAATTTGTGTATAAACCAGCGCCCATTCCTGCGCATCGTCACGGTTCCATGTACGCTGGATTTCAGAAGCAACAGCCGCTGTATCCATAGGCACGACACCTGCCTGAACCACACGTGCCAAGGTAATTTCTTCTGCCATTTTGCTATAAGTCCCTGAAGCATCCACAACCGCAAATACTTTATAGCCATCTGCAACGGCACTGATCGCTGGGAAAGCCATACATACGCTGGTAATTGTTCCTGCAATAATTAAGGTGTTGCGACCGGTTGCTTTCACTGCCTCAACAAAGTCTTGATTATGCCATGCGTTGATTTCACCTTTACGTGCAACATATTGTGCATGGGGTGCATTGGCATGAATCTCAGGAATAAGTGGACCATTTGGACCTTGCGGTACTGATGCCGTAGTAATCACAGGAATATTGGCTAAACTTGCAATTTTGGCAAGTGCAGCGGCACGCTGACGTAACTCAGGCATTGGCATATCACCGACGGTCTGGAATAAGCCGCTTTGATGATCAATCAATAGCATTACGGCATCATTGGCATCAATGACTGGTGCTTGACCATTGAAATTTGCTGGTGTTGTCATTGTTCTATCCTCATCATGTTATGGTTGGTATAATTGATAATATAGATAGGATAGTAGCTGAAAAATATCTAATATAGGATATATTGTCATGTATAGAGAACAATAAGGTTTCAATATAGGGCCGAGTAGATAAATATGAAAGATTTAAATGACTTATATTTTTTTGTCAAAGTGATCGACTGTGGCGGTTTTTCGGCAGCGAGCCAAGAACTGATGGTCACCAAGTCTTTATTGAGTCGCCGTATTGCCGAGTTGGAAGAGCGCCTTGGAGTCAAGCTGATTAATCGAACGACCCGACAGGTTTCTATTACTGAAGTGGGTAAAATCTATTATCAGCATTGCAAAGCGATGTTAATTGAAGCTGAGGCCGCAGAGGAAGCGATTGAATTTTTAACAGCAGAGCCACGTGGGCTGATTAAATTATCTTGCCCGACCAATTTATTGCATATCAATATCAGTCAAATGTTAAATGAGTTTTTACAGCTTTATCCGAAGATTAGTCTGCATGTGGAAGCCACCAATCGCCGTGTGGATTTGATCAACGAACGTTTTGACTTGGCGGTGCGCATTCGTCCTTTGCCGTTGGCGGACAGTGATTTAATTGTACGAGAGCTGGCTTTGGCGCGGCAATTTATTGTGGCGAGTCCAAATCTGCTGCATCAGTTTTATTCGATTACTGATCCGCAGCAGTTGACACAATTTCCAGTGCTGATGATGGAATCTTTTGCACCAGAGTATTATTGGCATTTATTTTCGCATGATCAGCAAGAAATTAAAGTACAGTGTCATCCCCGATTGACTACCACCGATTTAACAGCATTAAGAGAAGCCACTTTACAAGGTTTGGGTATCGCTAAATTACCTGAGTTAATGATCGCCGAAGATATTAAACAGGGGCGCTTGATTCATGTGTTACCTGAATGGCAACCCAAGGCAGAGTTGATCCATTTGGTGTACACGTCAAGACGCGGCTTGCTCCCATCGATGAAATTATTGATCGATTTTCTGGTGAAAAAATTTGCTGAGCTGAAACAGGAAAATTCAGTGTTGTATTAAAAACTGCACTATAAAGAATAGCCACTGTCAGTTTTTGCCAATTCACGTAGACCCAACATTAAGCTTTCAATCAGTTTTTCCACCACGAGACGTTGCCCCTTACGCGAGGCGTAGACCAATTGAACCGTACCACGATTGGATTTCCATTCTGGCAGTAAATGAATCAGTTTGCCTTTTTCAATGTCGGCTTGTACGGTCAGATAGGGCAGATCCGCGATTCCAAGCCCATCACTGACCGCATAATAGACGCCTGCCAGATCGTTACTTTTAACCCGCGGTTGATATGGCACATCCACAGTTTCATCACTGTCAACATGACACAAATGCCAGTAATATTGATGCTTCTGGATGCCTAGGGCTACACTCGGATAATGTTGTAAGTCTGAGTAATGTTCAATTGTATGATCTTGGAGTAACTCAGGTGCTGCCACTAAACAATGCTCAGTCCGGATTACATCGCGAACGATGAGGCTAGAATCCTGATTGGGTTCAAAACTGGTGCGAATCGCGATATCAATATCATCATGAAGAATATCAACACGACGGCTGGTCAGCTCTAAAGAAATCTCGACTTTGGGGTAGGTTTTGAGAAACTGATTCAGTAATTTCCGGATTTGAAAATGCATCATCAATGGAGGGCAACTGATCTTAACCAGTCCTTGCGGTTCATTTTTTTGTTTGAGCAAGATATTTTCAGCACATTCAACTTGTGCAATCACTTTGCAACATTCTTCATAAAATTCCTGTCCCAGCTCGGTCACTTTAAAGTGGCGCGTCGTTCGCTGGATCAGGCTGACATTAAATTTATTTTCCAGCTCAATGATACGACGGCTCAGCTTGGACTTACTGATATTTTCAGCTTCGCTGGCAGCACTAAAGCCGCCATGTTTGACCACCAGATAAAAATAATGAAAGTCGTCAAATGAGTTGATCAAGGCCAGTACGTTCCAATCAATATGAAAAGATTAGAATAGCATCAACTATTCTAATCTGATGTAGTGAAGCTTTATTTTTGAGCTGTATTCTGAGCGTAGCTATTCATTAAATTACGATAGTCTGGAATATGATTAGAGAACAAGGCACCTAAACCTTCAATGTCATTACGCCAGTCACGATGTAGTTCGCAGGCCATACCAAACCATGTCATCAGTTGCGCACCTGCCTGCGACATGCGGTCCCACGCGGCATCGCGGGTGAGTGCATTGAATGTTCCTGAAGCATCTGTAATCACAAAGACCTCAAAGCCTTCAGCCAAGGCCGAAAGAGCAGGGAAAGCGACACAAACCTCAGTGACAACGCCTGCGATAATCAACTGTTTTTTACCTGTGGCTTTGATCGCTTTGACAAAGTCTTCATTGTCCCACGCATTGATTTGTCCAGGGCGAGCAATATAAGGTGCATCGGGGAACATCTCTTTGAGTTCAGGCACCAACGGGCCATTGGGACCATTTTCAAAACTGGTGGTTAAAATGGTAGGTAAATTAAAATATTTTGCAGCATCTGCCAGCGCCAGTACATTATTTTTAAATTTATCTGGATCAATATCCCGAACCAATGAAAGTAGGCCTGTTTGGTGATCCACTAACAGTACCGCAGCATTGTCTTTATCTAAGCGAATATAGTCTTTAGTCATGGTTGTATCCTCAAATTGTTGTAAAAGTAAAATAAAAAGATCAGCTCTTTTTGTGATGTGCTGAAATAATCCTAGTCAAATTTTGCCAGCCGAAAAAGTTCAAAAAATGAGATAAACCATATCAAAAATAGGATGATTATTTTGATTGTGAACTGATATCTATTTTTATA